>CAZPZE010000870.1:0-17067 GCA_964590625.1 uncultured Solibacteraceae bacterium | reverse complement strand
GTTGCCGATCGGGTTTGTTTTTTCGATTTCAGCTTTTGGCGCAGTGAAGACCGCCGCTCCCGGCAACAGCGTTTTAGGCGTGAACCTCAGCAATACGGCGGAGGGCGGGCTCAGCGTGCCGATGCAGATCGTTATTCTGCTGACGCTGCTGACGCTGCTGCCGGCGATCATCATGTCGATCACGCCGTTCCTGCGCATTTCGATCGTTCTGCACTTCCTGCGGCAGGCGCTCGGCACGCAGACAACACCGTCGAATCAGGTGCTGCTCGGCATTTCGCTGTTCCTCACGATGCTGATCATGCAGCCGGTGGCGACCGAGATGTATCACAAAGGGCTCGAGCCGCTGCAGGAAAACAAGATCACCGTCACACAGGCTTTTGACGCCGGCACTCAGCCGCTGAAAGACTTCCTCGTGAAGTTCGCGCGGCAGAAGGACGTCAAGCTGTTTCTCGATATTTCGCATTCGCCGCAACCACACAACGTATCGGATCTCG
The DNA here is from genome assembly GCA_964590625.1 of uncultured Solibacteraceae bacterium. Taxonomy (GTDB): domain Bacteria; phylum Acidobacteriota; class Terriglobia; order Bryobacterales; family Bryobacteraceae; genus BOG-234. Next base: position 16,573 of record CAZPZE010000870.1, on the reverse strand, counting down.
AGCTGAGAATTCTAATCCCCGCATACATTCTTTCCGAACTCAAAGCGGGATTTCAGATCGGCGCGGTGCTGTTCATGCCGTTCCTGATCATTGATCTGGTGGTGGCATCGGTCACGCTTTCGATCGGCATGGTGCAGCTGCCGCCGGTAATGATTTCGGCACCGTTCAAGATTCTTCTCTTCGTTCTGGCTGACGGCTGGAACCTGGTAATCGGCTCGCTTGTGAAAGGGTTCTACGTATGACGCCGGACTCGGTGATTCAGATTGTTCGGCAGGCGCTGACGACGGCGCTGATGCTGAGCGCGCCGCTGCTGATTGTCGGATTTGTGGTCGGCATCGCGGTGAGCTTCGTGCAGATCCTGACTTCCATTCAGGATTCCGCGTTTTCCGCCGTGCCGCGTCTGGTGGCCTTCCTCGGTGCGTTCGTGCTCGCGATGCCGTGGATGCTGCAGAAGATGACGGTCTACATGACAGGAGTGCTGGGAAACCTTGACCGTTACGGCCATTGAGCGCATATTCGACGGACTGTTTTCCCTGCCGATGGTCCTCGGGTTCTTCCTGACGCTGGTGCGCCTCGCCGGCGTATTTGCGTTTGTGCCCGTGCCTGGACTGAAGAGCGTGGTGGATCCGGCCCGCATCCTGCTGGTGCTCGGACTGACGCTGGCGCTCTATCCGGTGTGGCCGCATCCGCCCGCGACGACCGGCGCGGCGACGATGACCGCGTGGGTAGTGGCGGAAGCGGCGCTTGGCATCGGCATTGGAATCGCCGTGGGATTCGCGGTGGAAGCGTTCATGGTGGGCGCACAGATGATCGGACTGCAGGCGGGCTACTCGTTCGCTTCGACGATCGATCCTTCGACGCAGGCCGATTCCACGGTGCTTGTGCTTTTCGCGCAGACAGTGGCGGCCGTTTTGTTTTTTGCGATGGGACTCGATCGCGACGTTCTGCGAATCTTCGCGCGGAGCCTTGAAACCTGCCCGCCCGGAACTTTCACGCTGACACGGAGCGCGACGGAAGCAATTCTGCTGGCGGGCTCGACGATGTTCTCAACGGGGCTGCGGCTGGCGCTGCCGGTGATGGCGGTGATGCTGATGGTGGATATTTCGGTGGCGCTGCTGGGGCGCGTGAACGCGCAACTGCAGCTCATGACGATTGCGTTTCCCGTGAAGATGGTGATCGGCCTGGGGCTGCTGGCGTGGATCTCGGTGCTGCTTCCGTCGCTGATGCGGGGCGGCAGTGCGGCAGGCGCCGAAGCGATGAAGACATTGATTACCCGCTGAGAAGGACATGGCCGGAAGCGATCAAAAAACCGAGAAACCGACTCCGCAGCGCCTGAAGAAGGCGCGCGAAGAAGGCAATTTTCCCTCGGCCCGGACCTTCGTCAATTCGATGCAGTTCCTCGCATTCGTCAGCCTGCTGCACGTGTGGGGCGCGGCGTGGGTTCACAGCATGCAGCTGGGACTGATGAGCCTGACGCAGACGGCGCTGAATCCGCGGCTGCGCGCCATGGATCTGGTCTGGCTCTCGATGACGCTGATGAAGAACATGATGACGCCTGTGCTGGTGATGGGCGCGGTGATGGTGGGGATCACGATCGCGATTCAGCTTGTGGTGACCGGCTTCGGGATCAGCATGAAGAAAGTCACGCCGGACCTGAAGCGCCTGAATCCTCTGGAAAAGCTGAAACAGCTTCCCAGCCAGAATCTGCCGGCGCTGCTGCAGGCGTTCATCATGCTGCCGGTCTTCGGGCTGGCGATCTACTACGTGGTGACCAACAATCTGACGGCTTATCTTGCGCTGCCGCTCGGCAGTCTGACGGGCGGTGTGGCGATGGTGGCGGGTTCGATCGAGAGCCTGCTCTGGAAGGCCGCCGGCCTGTTTCTGGTTTTCGGCCTGGTGGATCTGATTCGCCAGAAGGCGCGCTACGCGAAGGAACTCCGCATGAGCAAGCAGGAGATTCGCGACGAAGCGAAGGAGACCGAAGGTAATCCGCTGATCAAGGGCCGCATCCGCCGGCTGCGCCGCGATATGGCGCGCAAGCAGATGATGAAGGAGATTCCGACGGCGACCGCGGTCATCGTCAATCCCACACATTACGCCGTCGCGCTGCGCTACAGCATGGAAGAAAAGGGCGCGCCGAAAGTGGTGGCGAAGGGCAGGAATTATCTCGCGCTGCGCATTCGCCAGAAAGCGCTCGATCACAACATCCCGCTCATCGAAAATCCGCCGCTCGCGCAGGGCCTGTACAAGTCCGTCGATGTGGGCCACGAAATTCCCGCGCACTTCTACAGAGCGGTGGCGGAAGTGCTGGCTTACATCTACCGCGTGATGAACGGCAGGCGGCCCGCGGGGGCCGGAAGAGGAATTTAAACTTTGGCTGAAGCAGCAGCAGTCACGACACTGGCGCCCCGGAAGGGCTTGCCATTCTTCTCCGCACCGGCACTGCGTGAGCTCGCGGCGCCCGTCGCGGTGCTGGCGATCGTCATTGCCCTGATCACGCCCATGCCCAGCTTTCTGCTGGACGTGCTGATCGTGACGGACATCATGATGTCGGTCGTCGTGATGATGGTGTCGATGCACATCCGAAAGCCGGTGGAATTCAACGTATTCCCCACCGCCCTGCTGCTGCTGACGCTGTTTCGGCTGGCGCTGAATATCTCCTCGACGCGCCTGATTCTGATGAACGGCAATACGGGTACATCCGCAGCGGGCGATGTGATTCAGGCGTTCGGAAACTTCGTGGTCGGCGGGAACTACATCATCGGCACGGTGATCTTCCTTGTGCTGATTGCGATCCAGTACGTCGTGATCAACCATGGCGCGGTGCGCATTTCGGAAGTCACCGCGAGATTCACCCTCGATGCGCTGCCCGGCAAGCAGATGTCGATCGATTCGGACCTGAGCACGGGGCTGATCGATGAGGCGGAAGCGCGGCTGCGGCGCAAGAATCTGGCGAAGGAAGCCGAGTTCTACGGCGCGATGGACGGCGCTTCGCGATTCACGCAGCGCGACGCGGTGGCGAGCATCCTGATCACCGGTATCAACATCATCGCGGGCTTTCTGATCGGCGTACTGCAGCATGGCATGGATCTGAGCCACGCGATCGAGACCTATACGGTACTGACGATCGGCGACGGTCTGGTGACGGTGATTCCGGCGCTGATGATTTCGATTTCCGGCGGTCTGATTGTGACGCGCGCGAGCTCGGATGAGCGCGTGGGTCAGGATTTCGCCAAGCAGTTGTTCAGCGATCCGCAGCCGCTGATGCTGGCGTCCGGCGTTCTGGTTGTGCTGGGACTCTTCCCGGGGCTGCCGACGATTCCGTTTATGGCGATGGGCGGCGGCATGGGCTACGTGTCCTGGAACATGCGGAAGAAGAAGGCCGCGATCGAGAAAGCCGAATCGATGGCGAAGCCCGTGGCCGCGAAAGAGAATCTGGAAGCGCTGCTCAAAGTAGAGCCGCTGACGGTCGAGATGGGGCTGGGGCTCGTGAAGTTCGTCGGCGGACGCGAAGAATCGCCGCTGCTCAAGCGCATCGCCGGCATCCGGCGGCAGCTCGCGGGCGACATCGGATTTCTGCTGGGGCCGGTGCGCGTGGTGGACAACATCGCGCTCAAGGCCCATGAATATGTGGTGCTGCTGAAGGGCGCGGAAATCGGCCGCTATGAATTGCCGCCGGGCTGCGAACTCGCGATTCCGGTGGGCAAGCCGGAGCCACTCGCGGGCGGCAAGCCGACCAAAGAGCCGGCGTTCGGGATGCAGGGATGGTGGATTCCCGCCGATCAGGCGGATGTGGCGCGGCGCAAGGGCTTCACCGTGATCGATCCGGTGAGCGTGATGGGCACGCATCTTTCGGAACTGATCCGCAGCTACGCGCACGAGCTGTTCTCGCGGCAGGATGCGAAGCGCTTCCTCGATCGCGTGGGTGTGGAGCATCCGAAGGTAGTGGAAGATTTGGTACCCAAACTGCTCCCACTTTCCGCTGTACAGCGAGTTCTTCAGAATCTGCTCCGCGAGCGCGTGTCGATTCGCGACTCTCTGACTATTGTGGAAGCGCTCGGCGAGGCAGCGGTGACGATTCACAACCCGATCCTGATTACCGAATACATCCGGCAGTGCCTGCGGCGGCTTCTGGTGAAGCCGTATCTCAAGCCGACCGGCGAACTGCCCGCGTTCCTGCTGAGCCCGAATATCGAGCAGATGGTGGAAAGCGCGGTGGAGCACGGCGATCAGAACAGCCATCTCACGCTCGCCCCACAGGCGATTCGCGACGTGCTGCAGCGCATTGCGCAGCGTACGGGGCATCCCGAAGCCAGCACCGTCGTGGTGACCAGCACGGGCGCGCGCTACTTCCTGAAGCAGATTACGGAGCCTTCGATCCGCAATCTGGTCTTCATTTCGCATAACGAAATCCCGTCGGACATCAAAATTATTTCTCTCGGAGTGATTGAATAGCCATGGCCACACCAGCACAAGCACAGATTCACGTGAAGTCGTATTTCGCGACGTCGATTCCGGCCGCCATCGAACTGGCGCGGCGGGAATTAGGGCCGGATGCCCTGCTGCTGAACAGCCGCGAGGCGCCGCCGGAGGCCCGGCATCTGGGGCCGCTCGAGGTCGTGTTCGGTCACGATTCGGGCAGCCGCGCGGCAGCATCATCGGCTACGTGGTCGTCACATACCGAGACAGCGATTCCGGCGCCCGTGGTTACGCCCGCGGCGGCGAACGTGACGCAGGACATCGAAGAGCTGCGGCAGGGCGTGGACAAGATCTGGAACCTGCTGCTGAAGGCGACGCGCGGCGGAGCGTGGGCAACGCCGGCGACAGCGCGCCCGCGTCTGGTGGAGCAGGCGCTGATGGAGATCGGGGTTACGCGCGAGATCGCGGCGGAGATTGATGATGCGGTGGCGGTCAACGCCGGCGAGCAGGCCGGCGCTGGTCTCAACAGCGAAGCGGTGCTGCGCGCGACGATCGATGAGATTGAGCGGCGCTTCCGCGTGCGCCCGGGCCTCGGGCGCATCACGGCGCTCGTTGGACCTCCGGGATCCGGCAAGACGACGACGCTCGTGAAGCTTGCCGTGAAGGAAGGGCTGATGAAGGGGAAGTCGGTGCGGATTCTCTCAGCCGACACGCAGCGCATCGCGGCTTCCGAGCAGCTTCGGATCTATGCGGCGATCCTCGGCGTGCCGTTCCAGAGCGCGGAAACGATTGCGGCGCTGTCTCACGCGATCGATGCGACGCCGGCGAATACGCTGCTGCTGATCGATACGCCCGGGCTGAGCCCGGCGGCGCTCGAAGGTCCGGCGGCGGATCTGGCCGGCTTCCTGCGGCGCCGTCAGGATATTGACACCCACGTGGTTTTGACGGCTACGACACGGCAAAAGGACCTGGCGGCGGCCAATGACCGCTTCGCGATTTTCAATCCGGCGGCGCTGATTTTCACGAAGCTGGATGAGACGGAAGCGCCAGGTGGCCTGTTTTCAGAGTCCGCGCGCACCGATACGCCGGTTTCGTTCTTCGCGAACGGGCAGGGCGTGCCGGAGAACCTGGTGCCGGCTTCGACCAGTTTCGTGACTGAGCCTTTGGTACGCGACTTGCCCTTACTCCTGCAGTCCGCAGCTTAAGCAAGACGAACGAATGGCTACAGGTACGCTCAGTTATGGTCCGCAGGTTGCCGCCGGAGAGCAGGCGGCGCTGCGACGTGAACAACTGGTGATGGAGCACCTCGCGCAGGTGCGGATCATCGCCGGCCGCATTCACGACCGGCTGCCGGACCATATCTCGCTCGAAGATCTGGTTTCGACGGGGATTGTGGGGCTGCTGAACGCGATCGACAACTTCGATCCCTCGTTCAACGTGCAGCTGAAGACCTACGCGGAACACCGGATTCACGGGGCGATCATGGACTCGCTGCGGGATCTGGACTGGGCGCCGCGCGAAACGCGCAAGCGTTCGCGGCAGATCGAACAGGCGATCCACACGGCGAAGCAGCGGCTGGGGCGCGAGCCGGCGGAAGAGGAAATCGCGGCTGAGCTGAAGATTTCGACCACCGAGTATCAGCAGTGGTTGACGGACGCGAAGGCGGTGGAAATCCACCGGCTGGTGGCGGACGATGAACGCGGCGGCCTCAATCTGCTGGACGTGATTTCGGACGACGAGAGCCAGTGGCCCTCGCAGATTGTGGAACGGTCGGAGCTGGAGCGGATTCTGGCGCTCGCGATCGATCGAATGCCGAAGGCGGAGCGCACGGTCCTCAGCCTTTACTACTACGAAGAGTTAACGCTGCGCGAGATAGCGGAAGTGATGGGGATGCACCTTTCGCGAATCGGGCAGCTGCGCGTGCAGGCGATTCTGCGTCTGCGCAGCCATCTGGAACGGGTTTGGTCCACACGCCGCGGCCTGAAGCGGTAACAAGAGACGACAATGACGAACTATAAGAATAATGTCGCGATCGATGCGTGGGTGACACGTCTGGGACGCGTTCTGGCGGATGATGCCGGCAGTCAGCCGATTATCCGCCGGGGTGTGTATGAAACGCCAGACGCCGGCGCGGAGATGTTTTGGTGGACTTCGACTGATGCCACACCGGTGACTGTTGGCATCAGCGCAGCGGACGCTGCAACATTGCAGAAGCTGCGAAAGAGTGCCGAGGGGGGCGCGCCAGGATTTGCCGATATCCTGACGCGCTCCCTCGGACGTGGAGAAAGCGTGGAAGAGCCGCCGTCGGATGCGACTTATCGCGAGATGTACCGCGTGGAGTTTGCGGGCGGCGAGAGCGTGAGCCTGGTGGTGGCGATTGCGGAAACGCCGCAGCAGGACACGTCGAATCTCGACATGCTGATGGATATCGAGCTGCCGATCATGCTGCGCTTCGGCACCACGCGGATGGCGCTCAGGGACATTGCCGGTCTGAGTTCGGGGTCGATCATTGAATTCGACCGCGGGGTGGATGAGCCGGTGGAAGTGATGCTGAACGATCATGTGGTGGCGCGCGGCGAAGCGGTGATGGTGAAGGGCGCGTACGGCGTCCGGATTTCCGAGATCGCCAGCCGGCGTGAGCGCCTGATTTCGGCGGGAGAACTGGCATGAACTGGCAGGCCTTCAACTGGCAAAGCATCGCGAGTATGCAGTGGGTGATGAATCCGGTCAACCAGATCGCGATTCTGTGCGGGATCCTGGGGATCGGGATGCTCGGCTCGATGACGCTGTGGATTTCGCTCAAGATGGACGTCCGCGCGATCCGGAAGGCGTTCGACGCTTATCGCGAGACGACGGAGGCGGCGCTGCAGGAGCTGCGCAAGGCAATGGAGACGGCGGCGGAAGCCGCGAAGACGGCACCCGAAACTGCGCCGGCGCCCGCGATTTCGAGCCCGCTCTCCGTGCAGGGACTCGACCTGACCACCCGCACCAAGGCGCTGCGAATGGCGCGCCGGGGGGAAGCGGTGGGGAGCATCGCGGCGACGCTCGGCGTTGCGCAGGAAGAGATTGAACTGCTGCTGAAACTGGAAAGGCTGCTGGAGGTTCCAGCAGCCTGAGAGTACTTTGACTAACGCGCCGAGCGGAAGCCCGGCGGCAGGGCCGAAGCCCCGCCCCACAACGACAAAAAAATCAGCTGGCTATTGTTTAACTGGCTTTCTGGAGGTAGCCGGCGTTTTCAAAGCTCCGCATCTTCATGATCAAAGTGGTGCGCTTGATGCCGAGGCGATTGGCCGCCACTGTCTTGTTGCCGCCGCTCTGCCGCAAAGCCTGATCGAGAATTGCCAGCTCAAACTGAGAAACCGCGGTATCGAAATGAATGGGTTCAGTCAGAGGAAGCGAATACTGCGGAACAGCTCCGGAAGGCGTGCTGCGAGGGCCGGCATCCGAGAGGCCGAAGTCTTTCGGATAAAGAACGTCGCGGTCGCCGCTGATGGCCACGGCCATTTCGACGGCGTTTTCGAGCTGGCGCACGTTACCTGGCCAGGGGCTGGCGCAGATGCGCGAAAGAGCTTCGGGCGAAAGACGCTTCAGTGGAATATCTTCGAGGTTGCAGACCTTGCGTACGAAATGGCTCACCAGCATTGGAATATCGGTGGTGCGGGCGCGCAGCGGAGGCATCTGCAGCGGAACAACGTTCAGGCGATAAAAAAGATCGGCGCGGAAGGTGCCCTGCCGGACCTTTTCCTGCAGGTCCACGTTGGTGGCCGCGATCACGCGAACGTCAATCTTGATGGTTTCCGAGCTGCCGAGGCGCTGCAGTTCGCGGTCCTGAAGGACGCGGAGGAGCTTGGCCTGCAGTTCCAGGGGCATGTCACCGATTTCATCGAGGAAGATAGTGCCCTGATGGGCCTGCTCGAAGCGGCCGATGCGAAGACCGGCGGCTCCGGTGAAGGCGCCTTTGGTGTGGCCGAAGAGCTCGGCTTCGAGAAGATTTTCGGGGAGGGCGCTGCAGTTGATCGCCACCATGGCGTTGCGAGCGCGCGGACTGGCCGCGTGAAGAGCACGCGCCGCCATTTCTTTACCGGTGCCCGTTTCACCGGTGATCAGCACGGTAGAGCGGCGCGGGCCCACGAGGCGGATGGTTTCCGCGATCGCTTCCATCGCCGGGCTCTCGCCGATCAGGAAGTTGCGCCATGGCTCCGCGGCGCGCGAGGTGCCGAGGCGAACTTTATCCTGAATCCGCTTCTGCATCACGGAGGAATCGATGGCTTCGCGCAGCTTGTCCAGATCGTCGCTCGCTTCCATGCAGTTCGCGGCGCCGGCATGAATGAGCCGGACGGCCGTGAACGCGGTAATCGCCGTGCGGCGGAAAATTACCGGAACATGCGGACACACGGACTGGATGGTTTCGAGGATATCGACGGGCGTTTCACTCGCCGGCGTATCCAGAACCAGAACGCAGTCGGCCTGTCCTGCAACCGCCAGGACCTCATCGAGAGAGGTGTGGAGGCTCACGGTGTATCCCGAGAGAACATCCTGCCACTCTTTTTCGGCAGAAAAATTGCCCTGATTTTCCGGGGCTCCGAGGATCAACAGTGTTTTGCGCGACATATGCGTGTTGAGTTGTTAACGGTAGTACGAAGAAGTAGTATTTCAACATTTGCCAGAACATTCTATGCTCATTTTGGTTATCATTTGCCCAACGTGTTGCGACGCGCAACCTTTACAAAACTATGGAATTACCGGCAATGTTATCCGAAGAGAATGGGGTGGCTAATACCTTGGGTAATCTTGTCGGTGGTTGTACCGAATGCTACGATCAGGCTGAAAAGTAGTACCGACGCAATATGAGTATTCGTATTCAGAATGACGCGATATCCAGCGGCGTTTCGCCCGAGGTAAACCGTACTGGCGAAGCCGGCCACGCAGGCGCAAGCTCAGGCAAGGGGCGGGTCGGAACGACGACGGCGGGGGGCGATCAGGTCGAGATTTCGAGCACCGCCCAGACGTTCTCCGACGGAGTGAGTGCGGCGAGTGCGCAGCACAGCGCGCGCGTCAAGGAACTGACGGCCCTCTATTCAAGCGGACGTTATCACGTGGATTCGCATCAGGTGAGCCGCGCGCTGGTGAACAGCAGCATCTCAGCGGGGGCGCCCGCAGGTAAAGCGTGAGCCCGCAGAATCAGGCCCGTGAACAGGTGAGTGCGGCCGGACAGCGGTTAAGAGAAGCTGCGGACCGGTGGAACGCGACGGATCTTGCGGCAATCGAAAGCTGCGCCTTTTCTCTGGAACAATCCGCTCTTGAATTGAACGAAATGTTCCTGAGCGTTCGTCAGATTGCACCCGAAAATACGGTTGAATTTGCAACCGTACTTTTGCAGATTAAGAACGACGCGGCCCGGCTGAGCCGTCTGAACGACGCTTCGGCGGCGTTTCTGCGCTGCGCGCCCGGCGCGGGTGCGTGCGAATCCGAATTCTATGGCGCCGGGGCGGCGCGTTATTCGATTCCGGACGAGGAATCTCGCGGGACGGAGGCGTAACCAGGGATGTCAAGCATAGGGGCAGCCCTCAACAATTCGGCGAACGCGCTGAACGTTCTGCAGCAGGCGCTGACGGTCATTCAGAACAATGTCACCAACGCGTCAACGCCCGGTTATGCGTCGCAGAGGCTCAATATTACGGCCCAGCCGTTCGATCTTGCATCGGGGGCGGCGGGCGGAATCGCCGCGCAGGGGCTGATCAGCTCGCGCGATTCGTATGCGGACACCGAGGTGCAGCGGCAGCTTTCGGCGCTGGGCGCTTTCATCGCGCAGGCGCAGGGCACTTCGTCATTACAGAGTCTCTTTGATGTGACGGGCTCGACCGGCGTGACCGCGGCGCTGAACAATCTTTACACGGCATTTTCAGCGTGGAGCGCTTCACCGACGGATAGTAATGCCGAGCAGGGCGTGATTTCCGCGGCGGGCGCGTTTGCGACGGCAGTGTCACAGCTTTCGCAGTCGCTCGAATCGCAGGCGCAGGGGCTGAATCAGCAGATCGGATCCACGGTGGATCAGATCAATTCGCTGGCGGGGCAGATCCAGCAATACAATCAGTCGCGGCTGCAGAATCCGACTCCCGATCCCGGCGCGGACGCGAGCCTCGAAAACACGCTCGAGCAGCTGTCGCAGCTCACGAATTTCACGGCGCTTTCGCAGCCAGATGGAACAGTGACGGTGCTGATCGGCGGGGGTTCGCCGCTGGTGGTCGGCAATCAGCAATATCAGATTTCGGCGCAGGCGACGGTGGATAACAATCCGCCGGCGGTGAATCCGCAGTCGCAGCCGACTTCGCAGATTCTCGATGCGCAGGGGAACGACATTACCGCCACGATCACCGGCGGGCAGCTGGGCGGGCAGCTGGATGTGCGGAATCGCGTGCTGAGCTCGATCATCGGGGATTCGCAGCAGACCGGATCGCTCAATCAGTTCGCGCAAACGTTCGCGGATACCGTGAATAATATTCTGACTTCGGGGACGACCTCGACCGGGACGGGCGCGCCCGCGGGCATTCCGCTGTTTACGTACAACAATGCCGATGCGACATTCGCGGCCGGAACGCTGGCGGTCAATCCGGCGATTACGCCGGATCAGCTCGCGCCGGTGGATGCGTCCGGCAACGCCAACGGTAATGCGAATCAGCTGGCGTCGCTGGCAACCGGGACGGCGGGGCAGATCAACGGACAGAGCTTTGTTTCGTTTTTTGGCGGCATCGCGGCAGCGGCCGGGCAGGAGAACGCGACCGCGGCCAGCAACCAGACGCTGCAGCAGCAGGTGGTGAGCCAGACGCAGGCGCAGCGCGATCAGATTTCCGGTGTTTCGCTGGACGGACAGGCGGCGGAACTGCTCCAGTTCCAGCGGGCCTACCAGGCGGTTGCGCACGTGCTGACCGTGATCAATTCGCTGGCGGATTCCATTCTTGCGGTGATTCCGCAGTATTAACGCAGAGGAAGTCTTATGGATCTGACGATTAACGGAGCCAATCAGCAATATCTGGCGGACCTGCAACTGACGCAGGCGCAGATCGCGCAGGCGCAGGCGCAGCTCAGCTCGGGATACCGGCTGCAGAAGGCTTCGGATGATCCCGCGGCCCTCAGCCAGATTTACGAACTGCAGACGAAGATCGCATTCAATCAACAGACGCAGAGCAATCTCAACGGCGCGCAGACGGAGCTGACCGCGGCCGATACCGCGCTGCAGAGCTCGATTGCCGCACTGTCCTCGGCGGTGACGCTGGCCGCGCAGGGCGCGAATTCCAGTTACACGGCGGAGCAGAGAGCAAATCTCGCGATTCAGGTGCAGGGCATCCAGCAGTCGCTCATCAGCGCAAGCCAGACGCAGGTGAACGGGAAGTATATTTTCAGCGGCGATCTGGACTCCCAGCCGCTCTATCAGCTCGATTCCACGCAGCCGAACGGCGTTCTGCAGCTCGCGACTGCGACCAACACGCGCACCATTCAGGATGTGAACGGCACCGCCATCGCGACCGCGCGGACGGCAACCACGATTTTCGATGCTCAGGATTCGACGGGCACGCCGGTCAGCGGCAATGTCTTCGCGGCCGTGCAATCCCTGATCACGGCGCTGCAGAACAACGACACCGCCGGCATCGCCACGGCGAGCGATTCGCTGAAGGCGGCGAGCGATTACCTGAACGGACAACTGGCTTTTTACGGAACCGCGGAAAACCGTGTTGCCGACGCGACACAGCTCGCGCAGAAGTTCATGGTGCAGGATCAGACCGATCTGGGGAATGTGCAGAATGCGGATGTGCCGACCGCGGCTCTCCAACTGACGCGCGCGCAGACGCAGCAGCAGGCGGCGCTCTCCGTGGAAGCGAAGATCCAGCAGCAGCCGAATCTGTTCAGCATGCTCGGGTAAAGGGAACTCATGATGGCGTCAGACGAAACCATTCTGGATGAACCGGGATACGAACCGCTTCCCGCCGGTCAACTGGCGAGCAACGCGGTTGCGACGATCGAGGAGATCCATCACGCATTTCTGAGGACCGCCCAGAGTGAACTGGCCGAGCTGCTGCAGGAACCGGTCGCGATGGATTTCCAGCTCGCGAAGCAGATACCCGTGGCGGAGTCGGTGCGGGGAAGAAGTACAGGCGATCACGTAATCGAACTGGGGCTGGCGCCCCTCGCTGCTTCGGCGTATCTGGTGTTTCCGCCGGCGCTGTTGTTCCGCGTGCTCGATATTCTGCTGGCGACTCCGGCCGCGGCGTCGGTGGACGAAGGAAGCGAAAGGCCGCGCACGGTCACCGGCATCGAGCTTTTCATCCTGCGGGAATTTTTCGAAGTATTTGCGAAGGCGCTGCGGGCGGCGTGGGAGCCGGTTTATCCGGCTGCGTTTGGCCTGATGCATTCTTCGTTTGAAGAAGACGGTCCGGCGATTCCGGAGGACAGCTCCGAATCCGTACTGGTGCTGCGTTCCGGTGTGGAGATGCCGGGGCTGGCGGGCGATTTTGTGCTGGTATTGCCGACGTTCCTTGCCCGGATGGCGCATCTGAAATCCGCTGCGTCAGCGGGGAGGGAAGGCGCGGGTGAGCCGATCGGCGAGAGTATTCTGCGGAGTCTCGGCGCGGCGAAGCTGAATCTGGATGCGGTTCTGCAGGGCGCGACGATTAAAATCCGCGATCTGCTGGCGATGTCGCCGGGACAGATTCTGACGATCGGCAATTCTGAAGATTCGTCGTTCGATTGCCTGGTAAACGGAAAGGCGCAGTTTACGGGTTCGCTCGTGCCGAGCGGCGAACGGTGCGCGCTGCGCATCGAGACGCTGGCCGGAGCGGCCGATCCTCAGTTAATGAACGAAGTTTCAGCCGAGAGGTGATGGAGCAGATCGAACCAGATTCCGACGCGAGGACTTTCGAGGCGCGTCGCGAACAGATCGGACGATTCCTTCATCCGCGTAGCGATCGACTTCAGTAGTTCGACGCGATCCCCTTCTTCCTCGTCATCAGAAATGAGCGAAACGCTCGAAACGTGATCCAGTTCCTGGCGGAGCCGCGCGTGGTCTCCGGAAAGCCAGACGTCGAGTAAAGATTTTGCAAGAACAGCGGCGGGACAAGTGTAGAGGGAACTCACCATACAAGAGTCTCTTCGGCCCATTTAGTCGAAACTCCAGCCCTTTTTTCGCTCTAAATCAGACCTCATTAACCGATGTGGGGGACAGGCAGGATATCGGATGATTAAAGTCACGCGACTGAACCGCACCTGTCTCGTCTTAAACAGCGATCTGATCGAGTTTATCGAAAGCGCGCCCGATACGGTCATCACACTGACGAATGACCGGAAACTGACGGTGCAGGAAACAGTTGAGGAGGTAGTCGAGAAGGTTCGAGCCTGGAGGCGATCGCTTATGTCGCCGGATTTTCCCAACGGTGTAACAAGGCTGAAGCAGGATTGACGAATGGCAGACGAACCACAGGAAGGTAAACCAAAGGGCGCCTCCTTCAAGCCGGATTTCGCGACGATCGGCGGCCTGGTGCTGGCATTCGGCAGCATCGTTGCCGGTCTGATCCTGGAGAAGGGCAGCATCCACGATGTCGCTCAGACCACGTCCGCGCTGATCGTACTGGGTGGAACTTTCGGAGCGGTTATGGTGACCACGCCGCTCGGTACCGTTCTGGGGGCGGTAAAAAAATTCGGCAGCGTGTTCTTCGGCAAACACGAATCGCCGCAGGCCGCGATCGAGGAGATCATCGGCTACGCGACGCAGGCGCGTAAAGACGGCATCGTGTCGCTCGAAGCGCAGGCCGCGGCGATATCGGATCCGTTTCTGAACAAGGCGTTGAGCCTGGCGGTGGACGGAGTGGAATCGGCGACGATTCGCGACATTATGGAGCTCGAGATTCAGATCATGGAGGAGCACATCGAAGCGGAGGCCAAGGTGTTCGAAGCCGCCGGCGGCTATGCGCCCACCATCGGCATTATCGGCGCCGTAATGGGACTGATTCAGGTGATGAAGAATCTCGCGAATATCGACGAAGTCGGGCGCGGCATCGCGGTGGCATTCGTCGCGACGATCTATGGAGTCGCGGCGGCGAACATCATTTTTCTGCCGGCGGCGGGAAAGCTGAAGGCGCGGGGCAAGGAAGCGATTCAGGTGCGCGAACTGATGCTTGAGGGAGTGCTGGCGATCGCGAACGGCGTGAATCAGAAACTGATCCGGCTGAAGCTGGAAGGGTACATCGGACACAAAGCGGCCGCGAAGAAAAAGGGCGAAGCCGCGGGTGAAGCCGTGGCGCAGGAGGCCTGACGCTTGGCCCGCAGGAAGAAACATCCGGAGCATGAGAACCACGAACGGTGGCTGATCTCCTATGCCGATTTCATCACACTGCTCTTTGCCTTTTTCGTGGTGATGTTCGCGTCATCGCAGACGGACAAGCACAAAGCCCAGCAGGTTTCCGACTCCGTGAAGAAGGCTATGGAGGGCGGCAGCGCGAAAGCGCTTGTGCATGAAATCCTGGGCGGCACGGTCGACAATACGGGCAAGGGAAGCGCACAGATGAAAGGCCCGGGCGGATCGCAGAAGATCACGACGCCGCGCCAGGATATTCCGCCCGACAAGGTGGCGGTGACGGAACTGATGCCTTCGATGGAGTACCTGAACAAATCGCTGGCACAGGAGATTAAAGACCACAAGGTTGACGTGCGGCTCGAATCGCGCGGGCTTGTCATCAGCCTGCGGCAGGCGGCGTTTTTTCCCTCCGGCGACGCAGAGGTGGCGGGCGCGGGATCCGCCACGGCTCTGAAGACGATTGCGGACGTCTTAAAAGGGATGAGCAACTCGGTTGTGCTCGAAGGCCACACCGATTCGATCCCGATTCATAACGATCGTTTCCATAACAATATGGAACTTTCGGCGGCGCGCAGCGTGGCGGTGATGAATCTGCTGACGGACAAATTCGGTGTCCCCGCGAGCCGGTTCCATATCGCCGGCTATGCCGACACGGTGCCGATCGATTCGAACGACACGCCGGAAGGCCGCGCGCACAACCGGCGTGTAGACGTCGTCATCCAGAGTTCCGCGGTTGTAGTGAAGGACGACCTCGACAAGGATGGAGCCCCCGCGGGAAATGCGGGGACGGCGAAGCCCTCGCCAGCCCCCACGGCTACAGCAAAGAAGTAGAGCCGCGAACGGCCATCGGATTGCTGTTTATCGTACAAATGCTCCGAATTGCCACGAAGTTTTTTGGCGATCGCGACTGCGACGCCGACTCGATTTATACCTTTCCGGCGGGCCTGCCCGGATTCGAAGACCAGCAATCCTTCTGTTTCCTGACGGTGCCTGGGTCCGAACCGCTGTTGTTCATGCAGAGCACGACGACGCAGAATCTGTGTTTTGTGCTGCTGCCGATCCTCGTGGTGGATCCGGATTACAACATCGCGCTGACGGAAGAAGAGCTGGCGATGCTGGAACTGCCGGCGGGATCGAGTCCGCGGATCGGGCGGGAAATTCTCTGCGCCGCGCTCGTCTGTTCGGAAGGCGGCGCGCGGCACACAGTCAATCTGATGTCGCCGATTGTGGTGAATCTAAAGACGAAAACAGGCTTGCAGGTGATTCACAGCGAGTCCGTCTATTCGCATCGTCATCCGCTGCGGCTCGAAGAAGAGCTGGTTGCGTGCTGATCATGTGGCGCCGCGCCGGCGAGAGTCTGCTTGTCGGCGATGGAGTGGAAATCGAAGTTCTGGAAGCGAAGGCGCACCGGGTGAAGCTCGGGATCATGGCGCCCGCATCGGTCGCGATCCAGCGCAAGGAAGCACGCATCACGCGCGATGAGAATGTGGCGGCGGCGCTGAGCGCGGATCGCGGAATGATCGAGACGCTGCTGCGGCGGCTGCCGGCGGCGCCTCCGGCAAATGACGCCGCATTGACATCGTCAAATAGTTGACATTTGTGAGCATCACAAAAATGGTTAGAACGTCCGAACCCTGTCCCGATATGGGCAATGAAAGGAACGATACCCTGGGCATCCATTAGGAGGAGAACCCGGGACCGGACAAGATGTCCGGAGCGTATCGAAAAAACAGGACGTTTACAAATGTCAATCTCATTTCAGACGAACTACGCATCACTCGTCGCGCAGAACAACCTGAACAAGAACAC
>CAZPZE010000869.1:0-1970 GCA_964590625.1 uncultured Solibacteraceae bacterium | reverse complement strand
GCATCGAGATACAAGACAATCGCACTCGTCATGACGGCCGCATTGCCGCTGATGGTGTGGGCTGCATGGCGCTACGGCCATCCGGCTGTCGCCCAGGCTGCCTCGCCGGGTGTCGCGCGCACCGCCGCCGCTCCCTCCAGTGCACCCATCGAGCCGTTCGCCACGCAGGAGGAACAGGCTTCGGACGACACTCCCTCCGAATTCACCAAAGGCGCCGGACGCCTGAATCGCGCCCTTGAACGTTTCGGAAATGAGTCCGCCGAAAACGTGCTGCGGCGCGTCCACGATGAAAACGCCGCGCACGGTGTCTCAGTCTGCGCTTTCGAGTGGCACAAGGGCCAGGTGAGTCTCATCTTCGGCAATCAGCCCGGAATGGAGATCGGCGTCACCATGACGCGCTGCGCGGAAGCCGTGGAGCGGGCAGTCAAATAGGAAAGCAGGTAACCAGAGCGCTTCCGGGCGTACCATATTAATGTTCGGAAATTATCGCCGAACCCTGGATATGGGCCCATGCGCCAAAAACTGACGTTCCCGCTCTGCGTCCTCGGGACGCTTCTCACCGCGGTCGCGATGATCGCAGCCTCTCTCCCCACCGAAACTTCTCCTCCCCGCTCCTGGCAAAACGACCTCACCCCGATCACCGCCGCCGACTGGAATTACGATACGGCCGCGCATCTTCTCGAGCGCGCCGGATTCGGCGGGACCCCGGAAGACATCGCGAAGCTGGCGAAGATGACACCCGCGCAGGCGGTCGCCTACATGGTGCGCTTTCAGGGCGCGCCCGAGGTAAACCTGCCGCCGTTCGATGCCTCGGACATTCACGATCCCGGCCTCGAACCGTTCCCGCCCAGCCGTCCCGCCGTAACGGACATGGCGAAGGAAAAGGGCGAAGCGCTCGGCATCAAAGTGAAGCCGGGCGGCAATCGCCGCATGCAGCCGATTGTCGACGAATTCTTCTACTGGCTGCGCGCCAGCGCTCTCGAAACCAATCGCATCGCCTACTGGTGGGCCAATCGCATGCTGAACAGCCCGCGCCCGTTCCAGGAAAAGATGGCGCTCTTCTGGCATGGGCATTTCGTTTCCAACGAAGCCAAGGTCCGCGACTGCCGCAAGCTCCTCAATCAGCTCAAGCTGTTTGAGAGCAAAGGGCTCACGAATTTCCGCGATCTCACGGTTGAGGTGGCGGAGGATCCCGCCATGCTTTCCTTCCTCGACGCCGGCGTGAACGTGAAAGGGGCGTCGAACGAAAATTTCGCGCGGGAAATCATGGAGCTCTTCACTATGGGCCCCGGCAACTATACGGAAAAGGACATCCGGGAAGCCGCCCGCGCTTTCACCGGCTGGAATTACGTGGATACGAAATTCGTTGTCAACAAAGCCGAGCACGATGACAGCGAGAAAACATTTCTCGGCAAGACAGGCAATCTGGATGGCGTCGATGTGATCGATCGCATCATGGAGAGGCCTGTAACGGCACAGTTCATCACGGCGAAACTTTACCATTTCTTTGTCCGGGATGAGCTTTCTCCCGACGTCCAGAAACAGCTCGCCGACTTCCTGCGTCAGAATCATTATGAGATCACGCCGCTGATGGAAAAGATTTTCCTCTCGCGCGATTTCTACAGTGCTGCCTCCACCGGTACTCACATCAAGAGTCCCGTGGAACTTGCCGTGAACACGTACAAAAAACTCGGCCTGCACGAGATCCCGGGCGAGCCCGATTTCAACTCCGAAACCGCGGCTCTCGGGCAGCAGCTCTTCCAGGCCCCTACCGTCGCCGGCTGGGCACAGGGCAAGAGCTGGATCACCCCAGGCCTTCTGCTCGAGCGCGCCAACTTCGTGCGCGACGTTCTCTTCCCCAGCATCAGCTTCCTGCCGCCGGACCGCTACACCGGCAGCGGTGAAGTTCGCCGCGTCGGAGACCGCATCGCGCAGGGCATGGACATTACAGCCGCCACGCAGGACTCCAC
>CAZPZE010000868.1:0-11862 GCA_964590625.1 uncultured Solibacteraceae bacterium | reverse complement strand
CACACCCGCGGAGATCAGTCCGGCAAAGGCCACCTCGGTCTGGACGCCGCCAAGCGTCGCCCGGACCGGAGCTATCGGCGTGGCGTAAGCGCCCGCTCCGTCGACCGCTCCCTGGCCTGACACCCAAAACGAAAGGTAACTTCCCTTCGAAACGGGATTGTCCGCCGAATTGAACGAATCGTCCTGATTCACCGCGACAGCCTGCGCAGTCCCACCCGGTTGAGTGAAAATCTCAGGCGCTGCCGCAGCCAGGCCAAGCGGAAACGCATGTGTCTGTGCGACGCCACTCTCGACCGTGACGTCCGCATTCCAGGCGACCGTCCAGGGCACGACGGCGTTGATTTGATCGCCGGCCACATAGGCAAGAGGCGACGCGACTCCGTTAAACCATACCTGAACCGGATCGCCGGACTGCGCATCCGGCGAAACCAGGCCTGAGCCGGCGATGGAAACAAACTCGCCCGGCGCCACCGGTTCCGCTGGTCCGCCTGCTACATTCCTGACGGACAGAATAGCGGGCGAGATTGGTGCGCCGTCGTATTCCAGATAACCGTCGATCGACCACAGACCATAGACGCCGCCAATCGTTGTAGTCGAAATCGCCGTTACCGTAGCGGCATTCCTGATGAAGAGCGAATCCCAGAGGCCGCTTGCGTTCGGGGGAACAGGAAAGGGAATCGAGACATTGGTGAATCCGCGCGCCTCCGAATCGCCGATATAGACGGCCATCTGGCTGTAATCCAGGGTTCCCGGGCTGCTTCGGCCATCCGCGCTCTGCACCGAAAGCACGGTTTCGCCCGAGGGAAATTGCCGCAGGTATGGAGCGCCGGCGTATACCTTCGCGGCCAGTGGCGTTTCGAGCGCAGCCCATCGGGTCCCGCTCGCCTGCGGCACAATGGCCGGCTTGAACGTGCCGGATAATCCGTTGTCCTCAATTGAAAGCACGACACCCGACCCGTCCTGGAGCGACATCGGCACGGCCATTCCGTCGCGGTGCCCTGGGCGAAAGCTGGCTCGCTCCGGATGGCTCCACGTCGCGCCGTTATCGAAGGAGCGGGACAGCGAGATTTCCTGCTCGTTTGTGGTCGGGTACGGCTGCTCGTTTGAGAAATAGAGATCGATCTCGCCGGATGCGAGCTGGATCAGCGCAGGCTCCCAGCATCCGGTGCCGCTGGTTCTTCCGGCGGTGAAGACGGTCTTGTAGTCTCGCCACGTTTGGCCGTTGTCGCGGCTAAACGCGACCCGGATCGTATATGCGTGGACGCCATCCGTGGGACGTTCGTTGTACGAAAGCAGGATCGATCCGTTCGCGAGCACCAGCAGTTCGGGATTTGCCGCATTCCCAAAATCCCAGGATGCAGCTACGACGGGGGCGCTCCACGTGTGCCCCTCGTCCGCGCTCCGCCTTACGGAGATGGCGCCGCCCCACTCGAATGCACAGAGGATTTCGCGATCCGAAAGCCGGACCATCCTTCCATAGACGCCGCCCGGTTGGATTAGCTGGAGGGTAGAACTGTCCCAGGCGATCTGTGCAGCGAGGTAATTGTGGGTCTGCTGCCCTGATGCCGGTAAGGGACTGAAAACCAACGTGAGCAGGACAAAATACAGACTGCGTCGCGCCATCTTGCGTGTTACTACGCACAATTTTAACGCAATTCATGTGGAGTTCAGTACCGAGGCGCAGTCGTTAAGAGACCTAAAATCGCGGAGAAAATACCGTAAGGGCGCGCGCAATCATTCGAACACGACGACTTCGTGATCCAGAACGGAAGGAATGACAACGCGCGCCCAGCCGTTTGCGACAGCAGCAGTCAGCGTCTTTCCAGACACCAGCATCTTTGCACTGCGGCCCCGCACTCCGGCTGGCAATCGCACACCGAACTTCAACGGTCCTGCAGGCACCAGGTCATCATCGGTGACCGGCATCCGTCCTGTCGCGGTGAGGTTCACGACGTGTGCGATCACACGGCCGGGTTGTGTGAACACGTTGCAGTCGAACACTCCCCGCGCCTCCACCTGAAGCGGGATATCGCCATCCGCCGCCCACTTCACCAGGTTCGCCAGCAGCGTCGCGTAATCCGGGAGATTGAGGCTGGCATACAGGCGATCGATATCGGCCGGCAAAAAAGCCACGCGCCCCTTCAGCACCAGTCCGGGAATATCCGTTTTCGACTGCCGCATCCAGGAAGTCTCGGGCGGGAAAATCGGAAACGGCGGCACAAAAGTCAGCGGCACCGTGACGCCGCTATCGAGCTTCAGAACGCGCAGCGCTCCGCCGAACGGCAGAATATCGGTCTCCTCAAAGCCGCGTAGAACCGGATGACGCTTGCCAGACTCATGAGGTTCATCCCCGATTTCCGGGCCCCACACCCCCGCGCGCAACTCAGGATAGAGACGCAGATAGGAATGCAGTGTTTGGCCGGAGGGGCGTTCCGCACCGGCGGTTCCGGTCAGATGAGCGCCGAAGAGGTCCGCCAGGCCGTAGTCGGCCCGCGCGTCACCGAATTCGTTATAGAGGCTGGTGGCTCCTGTGGCGATCAGAGCCCCACCGTTCGCCACGAACTTCCGCACCGCCGCGCATTGTGCGTCAGACATCGCCCCGATTGCCGGCAGGATCAGAACCTTGAGATCGCCTCCCTCACGCTCGATCTGATCAATATGAATCGGGACGTATGGAATTCGCGCGCGAACCAGGCTCGCCGTGAATCCGCGATACGGACCGTCCACCAGATCCGCGGCGCGATCCTGGCCATAGTAATCGGTGTTGCGTTGGGACCATACGATCCCCACTGTCGCCAGCGGACGCCGGTTCACCAGATACTGCTGGTTCGTCTCGTGCCATCGCATGACGGGCTCGGGCGTGAGATATTCGCGGCGGTCCTCTTCGTACGCGCCGATATAGTGCCACCAGGGCTGGATGCCGCCGGCGAAGCCTTCGTACATCCACATACGCGCTTCGGCGGCAGGCTTGGCGGCCACACGGAACGTGCCGCGCCCGGCCTGATACATCGCCATGCTTTCCGGCGCGAGTTTGTCCCAGCCGAGAAGGCCGTGCACCAGTTTGCCTGTGTCGCCGTTCTCTTCGAATCCAGCGGTGCCGCGCGACTGATGATCGAGGAAAACCATCTCGGCGCGCCCGAAAATCGACGTGCAGTCGCGGAACGAATTGCTTTGTGAGGTAACCGACCCGCTGTTCATCCCGAACCACAGGCAATTCGGCCCGCCGGCCGCTTTCGTGGTGCGATTATTGAGATCCCAGATTTCGATGCGCCGCGCGTAGTTCCACTCGATCCATTTGCGGTACACGGGATTTTTCCAGTCATGCTCCAGCGGAATCGCGGCTCCGGCTTTATCCCGGAACTTTCGCGCGCAGTTCTCGCAGTAGCAGATGCTGTCCCGCCCCAGGCCGCTCCAGCTGTTGTCCGCGAAACCATCGGGATGGCTGCGATCGATAATTTCAGTCAGGACAGAAGGCAGGTACTCATCGTAATAAGGACTGTTGACGCAGGTTACATATTTATCGGCGGCGCGGTAAGGATTGCCGCTGCTGTTTCGTGCAAACCAATCGGGATGCGCGGTGAAGAAATCCTCCGCCGTCCTGTTGGAATCCATACGGGCAACGACGGTCAGGCCATCATCCTTCGCCGCCTTTGCCAATTCGCCGTACAGATCGCGGCCGCCCAGAAACTCCGCGCGGTGCTGAAGAGGATATTTGCTCGGATAATAGGCGACAATCCCGCCTGCGTTGATGATGACCCCCTGCACTCTGGTGCGCTTCCAGAATTCACGCCACCAGGGGATGTCGTAACGGACGGGGTCCTTCTCGGTGATATTCGTTTGCCCCCACCGAAATGTGCGGCGATACCACGGTTCGGCTGGCGCGGCGGCGAGGGGGATGTCGGCAAGAGTCGCGGCTGCGGCGACGGTGAGGAATTCGCGCCTGGACGTCATGGGTTCTGAAACCGACCGCAAGTATAACAACCGGCAAAGAGAGCGTGGCGCCATCCTCACAATTGAGCTGCTCGGTTCGGGTATTCTTCCGCACGCCGCAGTAAATCACCCGCTCAATCGCGATAAGAGCCAAAATGTCGCGCAGGGCCTGATTACCCCAACGGCAGGCTGCGAACGTATCGACCGCGAGGACGTGGTTCGAAGAACTCCAGGACCAACTTCGCCGCTATCTCCTTTTATCGGGCGCCCGCGCTGCTGATGGGACGACGCCGCGAAGGAAAGGTGCCTTCCACTGAGTGATCGCTGGGTACCGCAACGGTTTTTTGGAGCATAACGCCGTTTCAGAGAGTGCGGCCCGAAGAACTCCTTTACGCGTCAGCGTGCTGCCGGCGAAGGTCCGACTTTAGAAGCGCCGGGCCCTATTTCTCCGACAACGTGAACGTAACAGGCATTGCAGCTCGAAAATCCATGTAGGATTGATCGTCCAGATGCACATTGAGACCTCGTGCCTGTGCTTCAGGGCTACCTTCCTTCGCGCCTGTAAACGCTGCCGTGATGCCCGGCCCCAGCTTGCCTGCCGCGGACGTTATCACGTAGTGCCGACCATCGAAATCTGCAGAATCGAGTTCAAAACTCAGTAAAATGCGGCCATCAACCTTCTTATCCTCCAGCAACCCAAAGGTCACATTGGCGCCTGCCGGGATAACGACCTTACCAGACGGGTTCTTGACGTCGGCGTCCGTCATCCCAACGAGAATTGAGCCCGCGGCGACGCTGGAGGAATCGAGAAAGCCCACGCTTCGTACCGGAAATTCAGTGCCTTTCTCAAACCTGATCACCCGGTCGGCGGCCGAGGGCCCCGTGGCTGCGCTTTTAGCCGGCGTTCGGGCGGCGGTCGGGCTGCTGGAAGGCCCATACTTGATGTCGGAAAGATCACTTTCAAGGAAGGTGCGGACAAAGCCTCCCGAACTTGTCATCGTAATGGTGTTGTTCTCCCGGCGAACCACGGTCCCCGAAAAATGGCTGCCATCGGCTTTCAATGTCACTGTAGCCAACTGCGCCGGATTGCTCTCCTCAACTGTCGGTGTAGTCTGCCCGGTTTTCTGATGTTCACTCGAAATTCTGTGGGTGATAACGACGATGGCAATGATTGTGCCGACGCAGAGCATAGCGAGGATGCCGATCACAATCATGAATTTCCTGTCGAGTGCGGTTTTCTCCCATCTCTGCCAGGTAGCCACCGATTTCGTGCTCTTCGTCGCAATGCCCCGGGTCGCACCGGACTTCTGCGGGTATCGCCACAAGACGCTGGGCCCCGCGTTCTGCGCAGCCGGTTGATTGTGTAATTTGCTTTCGTCGATCGCTGCCGTGACTCCCCTGCGGTCTTCGTTCACGGATTGACTTGTATCCCACCCACTTGACGTCCGGCCGGTCGGTGATTCCAACCCGCTTCGGAAACTCGGGCCAGTCACGGCTGCGGTCTCGAGGGAAAGCAGAGCGCTCATGCGGCGCATTTGGGGATACGGGGCAACCTCGTCCGCAGTGGTCTCGGAATCCTGTGTTTGTTGGGTAAATCGCCCAGTGTTGGCACTGCCCTGGTTTCGTAGCGCCGATAAGCGGGCATAGGTTTCGGCAACGACTTGACCAGCAGCCCTTCGCTCTTCGAATTGTGAAATCTGTTCCTGGTAGGAACTCGACAAAGGGCGATTGAGAACTCGCAAATTTGCAAGCACGATCCGCAAGTCATCGGCGACTTGCTCAACGACTGAAAAATCAAAATCCGTTGAGGTCCACGATTCGCAGTCGGAGTAGCCAAACAGCTCCTGCAGTGTACCTGCTTCTGCACGGAAGTCGCCGAGTGCTGGCCCCAGAGTCGCTGACCGGCGTTTGTCGGCATAAATATGCGACGCATTTTCCGAAAAGCGGGCATAAGTATCCCATAACCTGCTCGTCTCCGGAACGTCTCGCAAAGCGCTGAGCCATTCGTCAAAATCGATCTCGATCGGCGCGGCCTGGAACTCGTGCACCGCTTCCTCCGAGCCCACGGGTGCGCGTCCAGTCAGACAGCAAATCATCAGATCGATCGCATCTGACGGCTCCTTCAGGTTCTCGGCATGGATTTGCCTCGACATTTCACGGTACGAATCCGGCGACCAGTCGCCCACGAATCCGTGAGCCGACGACGTTACGACATCAATCTCGACACCGTTTGAACGCAGAGATTGTTCGACTCTGCTTCGCAGGTCGCTCTTCGATTCCATCCAGAGACGAATAACAACGGGTATGATTTGGTTCCCGATATCCTTATCGCGATAGCACAAGTCGGCAAGGCCAATTGCGAGCTTCTCATCCGCGATCCTGCTGGACCGGGGCCGGCCGACGCCGGCATTCTGAAGATGTGTTTGTAACAATTGCCGATCTGGCCCGGAGAGCTTTCTTCGCCTTCTTAGCGCTTCTTCGAAACAGCCGACAACGGTCTCCCGCTCGGCTCGAAAAAACGGCCGCCAGGACCGGCGCGGATCTGGCACGAAACTCGCTGACATCCAGGACGCTCTTTAAAGGTTTCTTCTGGGCTTCCACATCACCGCTTTGTGTCGTCTCCGCGTTTCGAGTGGAGGTAAACGGCAGAACCGAAAATGGTCCGGTCGCGTACTCGGGACGCCAGAACCAATAGGTGCCGCACCTCACGATTGTACGTGACTTGTGGGTTTGTTTGCTGTCCCTGAGTCATACCGGGTACTGGAACTTCGCGGAACGCTGCGCAAGCCGCCGGCGGACGCTTTCCCCCGACCTTTCATCGCGAGACCGGCACATACGCGAATGAGCTCTACCGTGGTACCTTGGGACCATTTCACCTGGTGGAAGCACTCTAAACAGCCAGAACGGTTTCAGGATCGGACGTCGACGATACCTAATTTGATCTTTATGGAATATGTTCCGTAACTCGCGATGCGTTTCCGGTCGCGTATTTACGCGGAGCCGAGGCAACGATCTGGTCGAATTTTGACTGCCCGTTTATCTGACGGCCGGTGATGCGTCTGCGGAATTCAGCTTTCCAGATCGGGCATCAATAAGAGGACGAGGACCCGTCGACGGATCCAACCGCCCTCAAACGGTGTCATACTCTTGAGCGTCCGACCATTGGGCTATCTGGACAGCTACGCTTCGCAGGATGAAGATCGCCGCCCTCGTCTCCTTCGCATTCTCTTCGGGGCGCTCGGCGGTGTCGTCGTGATCTTACTGGGCATCGCGTCCGACCATGAAAGAGCTTTTCCCGCACGGACCGACGACAAAGTCAACGCATATATCTTCTCAGAAAAGTTCGTCAGCCGCAGGCTCGAATCGCCCTCCATTGCGGAATTTTGTGGATACAAAGAGGCCAGCGTATTGCCCGCCGGCTCCGATGTCTGGAAAGTAACATGCTGGGCTGAAGACCGCAACAACACGGGCGAAGTGCGCAATCGAAGCTTCACTTCCGTAGTGCGGAAGCATGGAGATTTATGGAGTCTCGAAGGACTCACTCTGACCCGGTGATGAGGCCAGGGCTCGCGATCGCCGCCGCTGCTGCTGTACTCGCTGTCTATGCCGTGGGGTACTCGCGAACGCGTGCCGCCGGTCCCGCGGCCCGCATTCAGACCGCTCAGGCCGCGCCCCAGGCCAAAGCCCGATGGAAGGATGGCTCGTGGCGTGGCCGTGGTCACTGTCGTCACGGCGACATCATAGCTACCGTAATGGTCAAAGACGGGCGCATTCATTCCGCCGTCGTTAGCCAATGTATGACGCGCTACTCATGTGACGTTATCGACGAACTGCCGCCGCAGGTCGCGCAGCGGCAAAGCGCGGATGTCGATTACGTCTCCGGCGCGACCGAAAGCACCGACGCGTTTTACGACGCAGTAACCGAAGCCCTCACCCGCGCCCGCCTGTAGAGTGTTTTCCGTTCGGCGGCTTCAGCGGATGTCCGAACCAGCCGCCGGCTTCAATATGGCATTGCTGATGTTTGACACGATATCCGGATCTGTCATGCCCGGTGTGACCTTCAGTTTCTGCCATTCCGGATCGGATCCGAAGGCCGCCCACGCCTTCTCGCGGTCGGCCATGTTTTCGTACGCCACCATATAGGTGATTCGCGGGAGATTGGCTCCTGCCAGAGCCTCGCCGAAAAATACCGGCTGCAGACCGCATCTTCGGAATATGGCGAGTTCGCCATCGGCAAACATCTTGATCTTGCGTTTGACGGTCGTCTCGTTGTCGGACTCGTAGGTTCGCAGTTCGAAGATCCGGGAACCAGTGGCCGGTGCCTTGCCCTTCTCGATCGTGGGGACCGCATCAAAGCAGCGGAGCAGCGTATTCTCGATTCGCACGTACGGCAGATCGGGATTGGCATCGAATTCGGCGAGGCCTTTTGCATATTCGGAATCGCGCCCCAGCTTCTCTATTGCTGTCTGCATCTCCGCAAGCGATGGATAGCTTGAGACGACCAGTAGAAATGGTGATTCCGGCGCAATCACGGCGCTGAAGACGCCAATCGGTCCGATGCCCGCTCGTCGTGCCGCAGGTACATAGACCTGCGAAATGAAGGCGCTCGTGCGGCCCACCTGATTCGATTTGGTGTTGCGCATCTGGTAGCGCTTCAACTCGAAAAAGGCAGGTTTCGCTGCGGTCGTGGAATTTTGTGGCTGCGCGCTGGCTGTCAGCGCCGCCGCTCCGGCCGTGGTGGCAAGCATGCTTCTGCGTGTCATGGATTTTTGTTTCGGCGGACTCATCATACAATGCCCACACCTCCACCGCAAAAGCGCTGCTCCTCCGGGAAACCGACGCAACTTGGTTGCCATTGATTCTCTCCCGCTGCGCTTCCGGTCTTTATAGCACTTATCCGGTTTCATGGGCGGTCGCCAGATTGCACTGGGTTTTCAAGGAGCAGGAGGACTTTCGGATGGGATCGAAGATTCGGGTCATGCCGCCGCCGGTGTCTGACCCGGACACAATTCAGTTGCTCCTCAGGCGAAAGAAGCTGAGGGATATACGGATGCGGTTGCTGAAGAGGCTCGTGACGATCACGGAAGCCGAGCGCGACGTCGAGGAGAAGGTCGCTGAGATTGAGCGACAGATCGCGATTGGCGCCAGACTTTGTGAACGTTTCTGAGGCGGTGCGATGACTTCGCTGTCCATCTCGTGACGCATTAGATTCCGGGGGCCTCAAGGCCGGTGAGTCCGGCGATGCTCATCCTGCTCACTTGCCAGGACCTGCAGCCTCGCCCACATCTCTTCAGCCAGCTTTTTAGTCGCATCCATGTGCTCAGGCGTCATTGTGTCGCGGTATCTTCCGACTGACCGCACGATCGCGTCGTACGCAGTTCGCATATGTTCCCCTTGCTCTCTGAGACGTGTGCAGGCTTCACACTCGGCGTTATCCATGGCGCTGTTGTAAGAGTGTCTCCGCGGATACTGAACAAATGCTGAAGAAAAGGCATTCCGGCAGAAAAAGGGCCCCGCAGAATATGGTGAGCGGGTTGCACACGCTGTTCGCCTCCATTACTCAGAGCTACGGCAAGCGCACTGCCACAGACGCGATCACCACAGGCCGGCGTAAACCATTTGTCGCGGCATTTGGCGAAGAGATTGCATTGCAGTAGGGCGGAGGTTGCAATGCTAGGTAACGCAGTGGTTTTTCTGATCATCGCTCTTATCGCAGGACTCCTGGGATTCTTCGCAATTGCTGGTATCGCCGCGACAATAGCGAAAATTTGCTTCGTCGTCTTCTTAGTACTGTTTCTATTCAGCTTCATCAGCGGACGCCGGACAGTCTGACTCTGGCGGAGCGGTAGTTGAGCTTGACTCAAATCGGGTCCTGATTGCCGCTCCGCCTGCCAAAGTCCTGCTTTCTCACGCTCCGTTCCGACCTCAAACGCTTCCGATAGACCGTAGATAACTTTTCAACTGGTACACACCTGCACCGAACAGTCCTGCGGAGCCCGGGCCTGCCGTTACTCACGCAGGACGAGCATGTCGGCCCTGCCATCAATGTGGCACGAATCGGGTCTCACGGGACACTGTCTCGCGTTATATCATCGCTGGATAAAACCTGGAGATCCAAATGTCTAATATCTGGCGATTCATCAGTTCCGCACGGCTGGCTCGAGTAGTGGGAACCCTGGTGCTGCTCACTGGCTTCGGCACCGGTGTTTTCAGGCTGGTAGCTCAGGCCCCGGCGGGCGACGGTGGTCCCAGTTCATCCCTTTCGCAGTCTGTGAGTCCATTTCTGGAAAAGCAATGCATCGGATGCCATAACACCGGGATGCCCTCGGGACAGGTCGACATGCAGAAGTTGCTGGCCTCCACCAGCTCTCTGCTGGACGATCGCGATACCTGGGAGAACATCGCTTTTCGAATGCGGTCCGATCAGATGCCGCCTGCTGGAACTCCGCGTCCTCCCAAAGCGGAAGTCGATGCAACGGTGGCCACAATCACGCGGGCTTTGGCCGCGAATCCCCGGCCGACAACTGCGCCACCCGTCTTACCAAAAGGACCGTTTACAAAGGACTGGGCGACTTACTCCTACGACGAGGAACGCACTGGCTGGGCTCGGGGAGAAACCGTCATCACGAAGGACAACGTGTCGAAGCTGCAGTTGTTGTGGAAGCTTCAGACGGACGTGAAGACGGACCCGGTGAACCAGTACGCCACGATGACCGACGTTCTCGTCATGAACAACGTGCAGACGAAGCAGGGGCCGAAGAAGGTGCTCTACGTCGGCGGCGGCACTCACGAACAGAACAAAATTTTTGCGATCGACGCGAACGCGGGAACCATTCTCTGGTCGAAAGATTATCCGAACAACGCAACTCCCGCAGCCGCCGCCTACGCTTTCTGCCCGAACAATATGAACGCGACGCCGGTGATCGACAGGCAGAGCGGAATTCTGTATTTCCTCCCAACCGACGGAAAGCTTCGCGGAGTCAGTATTACTGATGGCGAAGACCGATTTCCGGCCACGAGCATCGTGCCGGCCTTTACCCGGAACTTCAGCCTGAATCTGGTGAACGGCGTGATCTACACCGGCACTACGCGCGGCTGCCAGAATGCCACTTCGCAGATCGTGGGCATCGACGTCGCCGATCCGGACCATCTGGTGACGCACTTTTATACCAGTCACGGAAAAGGCTCCGGCCCGTGGGGACGAGCCGGCCTCACAAAGACTCCTTTCGGCGTCGTCGCGCAAACCGCGGATGGCGCTTATGATCCGGCTTCCGGTCGATGGGGCAATTCGGTGGTGGAACTGGACAGAAACGTTTCCGTCGTCGATTCGTTTGCGCCGCCGAATATGGACTATCTCAACAAGTGGGATCTGGATCTCGGATCGAGCAGCCCCGTTTCATTCCCGTTCGACGACCGCACGCTGGTTGCATCGACCGCGAAGGAAGGCGTTATTTACCTGATGGACGCCAGCAATCTTGGTGGTGCGGATCATCGCACGCCGCTCTATACGTCGCCGCGCTGGTCGAACGATCCTGTGTTGTTCGGCTACAACGGCATGTGGAGCGTGATGTCCACCTGGGTGGATGAGAAAGGCAAGCGATGGCTCTTCGCGCCTTACTACGGTCCGCCTGCGAAAGACACGATCGGGTTGTTTCCGAAAACTCACGGGCCGACAGTCAACGGACAGCTGATGGCCTTCACCGTGGAAGGCACTGGAGCCAGGCCAAAGCTGGTGCCGCAGTGGGTTTCCGCCGATCTCGATCTGCCTGGCGTGGCGGTGATCGCGAATGGCGTAATTCTCATTCTGGCGAACGGGGACAGAGGCGCAACACTCGTGTCCGGCGCTGGCGGCCGCGGCGGTGGACGTGGCGGCTTCGGTGCGCCTGGTGGACGTGGCGGCTTCGGTGCGCCTGGTGGCAGTGGGGCAGCCGC
>CAZPZE010000867.1:0-6781 GCA_964590625.1 uncultured Solibacteraceae bacterium | reverse complement strand
GAGGCGGTCGATGCCGATTCCTTCGCCCGCGGTCGGCGGCATGCCGTAGGCCATGGCGCGCAGATAATCCTCATCCATCTGATGCGCTTCATCGTCGCCGCGTTCCCGCATTTCGAGCTGCGCGTCGAAACGCCGCCGCTGCTCTATCGGATTGTTGAGCTCGGTGAACGCATTGCCGATCTCCATCCCCGCGACGAATACTTCGAAGCGATCGACCATCGAGGGATCGTCCGGGCTGTTGTTGGCGAGCGGCGAAATCTCGATCGGGAAGCCGTACACGATCGCCGGCTGCACGAGCTTCTTCTCGGCGTGGATTTCGAACAGATGCGCCAGCCCTTCGCCCGCCGTCGCTTTGCCCGAGGCCTGCTTCAGCCACTCGGAATCGCTCACCTGCTCCGCCGTGGGCCTTCCGTCGCCTTCCCAAAACTCAATGACGGCCTCGCGCATCGTGATGCGCCGTACGCTGCTGAAATCGAGCGTCACATCGCCAAACGGAACGGACGTTCCGCCCGTGGCGTCAATCGCAACCCGCCGCAGCAGCTCTTCCGTGAAGTCCATCAGGACGCGGAAATCCGCATACGCCTGATAGAACTCGATCATCGTGAACTCCGGATTATGCCGGGTCGAGATTCCCTCGTTGCGGAAGTTCCGATTGATTTCATACACCCGATCAAACCCGCCAACCACGAGCCGTTTCAGGTACAGCTCCGGCGCGATCCGCATGTAGAGATCGATATCCAGAGTGTTGTGATGCGTGATGAAGGGACGCGCCGCGGCGCCGCCGTAAATCGCCTGCAGCATCGGCGTCTCGACTTCAATGAACCCGCGCGCTTCCAGCTGCCTGCGAATCGACGAGATGATCTTCGCTCGCGTGACGAAAACATTCCGTGATTCCGGATTCGTCATCAGGTCCACATAGCGCTGCCGGTAGCGCGTTTCCAGATCTTCAAGACCGTGAAACTTTTCCGGCATCGCGAGGAGAATCTTGGAAAGGAACTCCAGCTTTTCCACGTGCACGCTCAGTTCGCCCGTCCGCGTGCGGAACAGATAGCCTTCCGCGCCGATGATGTCGCCCAGATCGAGCAGCGTGAACAGCGCGTAGTCGCGTTCCGGCACGCCGTCTTTGCGGACATAGAGCTGCAGTTTTTCGCCGCCCTGCTGGATGTGGAGAAATCCGGCCTTGCCCATCGGCCGCTTTGTCATCACGCGTCCGGCAACGCTCACCCGGATCTCGGGTCCCAGCTCCTCGGCGGTCTTCGACGAGTAATCGCGCAGGATCGCCGGAACTTCGTGGGTGAAATCGAAGCGCTTGCCGAAGGGGCTGTACCCCAGGGCTTCAATCTCACGAATGCGCGCAACACGCTGCTCAAAAAGTCCGTCTTCCAGCGACAAAAGGGCGTCTCCTCAAGGTATGAAACCGCGCGAATCAGCACGGTCGACCTATTATCTCAGGCGGGCCGAATGCACATGGCGGAGGCCAACGTCGGGTATCATGGGTTTTTGCCCTCCTCAAGCCTTTGATTCGCTCGATATCCATCGTCGTACCGGCTTACAACGAGCAGGCCCGCCTCCCGGAGACGCTTCGGCGCATTCAGGAATATCTGGCGTCCAGCGAATGGACATTCTGGGAAATTATCGTCGTCGATGACGGTTCGAAGGATGAGACTGTGCGGGTCGCATCCGAATTTGCCGCTGTGAACCCGAATATCCGGGTTCTGCGAAACCCCGGAAATCGCGGGAAGGGTTATTCGGTGCGCCATGGGATGGCGGAAGCCCGCGGCGAATGGCGTCTCTTTACCGACGCCGATCTCTCCGCACCCATCGAGGAACTCGGGAAGCTCTGGGACGCCACCGTTCGCGAAGGCTCGCATGTGGCGATCGGGTCGCGCGCGCTTGACCGTTCGCTCATCGGCGTTCATCAGCCTGGAATGCGCGAAACCGCGGGCCGAATTTTCAACGCCGTCATGCGCGGCGTGATCGGACTCCGGATCGCCGATACACAGTGCGGATTCAAACTTTTCCACGGCTCCGCTTCGCTCGCCATTTTCCCGCGCCAGACTCAGGAGCGCTTCGGTTTTGACGTCGAGGTTCTATTTATCGCGAAGAAAATGGGATTCCGGATCTCGGAGGTGCCGGTCCGCTGGAATCACGTGGAAGGCAGCAAGGTCGGCATGCTGACCGGCCTGCACGCATTCACCGAGCTCGCGCAGGTGCGCTGGAACGACCTTCTGGGGAAATACCGCTAGTCATGTCCTTCATCCACAACTTCATCCCTGGCACAAAGCCTGCGACCATTCTGGTTCTTCACGGTCAGGGCGGGGACGAGAACGATCTTCTTCCCGTGGCGCGTGCGCTCGCGCCGGGCGCCGCGTTCCTGAGCCCGCGCGGCAAGGCGCTCGAAAACGGCGCGGCGCGGTTTTTCGCCCGCGTCTCGCGTGATGAATTCGACGAAACCGAAGTCCGCTCGCGCTCGCGCGAACTGGCCGAGTGGGTTGGCGAATCGGTCGCGAAGTATAGCCTCGATGGTTCGAAAATCTACGCGCTCGGTTTCTCGAACGGCGCGAGCATCGCGGCATCCGTAATGCTGCTGCATCCGGGCACGATCGCAGGCGGGCTGCTGCTGCGGCCACGAACGATTATCGAGCCCGCCGAATTGCCCGACCTCAATGGCGCACCGGCGCTGGTCATTGCCGGAGATCACGAT
This sequence comes from uncultured Solibacteraceae bacterium, assembly GCA_964590625.1. Classification (GTDB taxonomy): domain Bacteria; phylum Acidobacteriota; class Terriglobia; order Bryobacterales; family Bryobacteraceae; genus BOG-234. The sequence goes on along the minus strand of CAZPZE010000867.1, from coordinate 4,077 downwards.
GAGAAGATGCCGCCTGGCGCCGCGGAACATCTGGCTCGCCTGCTCGGCCGCGCCGGCGCCACTGTGGATCTTGGTATCGCCGATGCCGGCCACGAACTCACGCCGCAGGATTTTGCCGCCGGGAAAAACTGGTTTACAGCGCTGATCGGCTGAACGCGGCGCTACGACGCCGAAACGAGCATCTTGCGGTGCTCTTTCAGAATGCAGCGGTTCATCACGACTTCGAGCCCGGCCGCGCGCGCTTTCGCCGCCGCCTCTTCGTGCATCACGCCTTCCTGCATCCAGACGCACTTCGCGCCAATCCGGATTGCGGCATCCACAATATCCGGCACATACTCCGAGCGTCGAAAGATATCGACGATGTCCACCGGCTCCGGCACATCATCGAGCGAAGCATGGGCCTTCTCGCCGAGAACTTCGGTCTCCATCGGATTCACCGGAATGATCCGGTACCCGACCGATTGCATGTATTCCGAAACGCCATAGCTCGGCCGCCGGCGGTTGCCCGAAAGCCCCACGACCGCAATCGTCTTGCTATTTCTGAGGAGCTCGCTGTTGACGTTCATTTCCCACCCCTGCCAGCCGCATCAGCTTTGAGACCTCTTCAGGCGTGAGATACCGGAACTCGCCCTTTTCGAGCGAACCCAGCTCCACATTCCCAATGCGAACCCGCCGCAATTTTTCGACCAGTCTTCCGAAGTGTTTGAACATCGTTCGGATCTGCTGATTGCGTCCTTCGATCAGCCGCACTTCGTACCACGGATTGTCGCCGCGCCGGACGAGCCTGAGATGCGCCGGGGCGGTTCGCCGGCCGCTCAAGGGAACGCCGGTGCGAAAGCGCTCTTCCTCCTCGGCGGTCAGCGTGCCGTTCACCTTCACCAGATAAGTCTTGACCACGTGACTCTTCGCTGACGTGATCGCGTTGGCGAATTCGCCGTCGTTCGTGAGCAGAATCAGCCCGTCGCTGTGGTAGTCGAGCCGCCCCACAGGATAGACGCGCTCCTTCACTCCCTGCATCAGATCGAGCACGGTCGTCCGGCGCTGCGGATCGCTGGCCGTGCTGACCACGCAGTCGGGTTTATTCAGCGCGATATAAACGTGCCGGGCCGCCTGGCGGATGAGTTTCCCATCGACCTTGATGTGATCGTGGTCGGGATCGGCCTTCGTGCCGAGTTCCGTAACGGTCTTGCCGTTCACGGTCACGCGGCCTTCCACGATCAGCTGCTCGGCCTTGCGCCGCGAAGCCACTCCGGCCGCCGACAAAATTTTCTGCAGACGTTCTTCAGGCACCAGGGCTACTCTGTTTCCGGCTCAGCCGTGTCGCTCGCCGCGTTCTCTGTTTCCGGCTCAGCCGCCTCACTCGCCACGCTCTCTTCTTCTTCCGGCGGCGCGGGCATTTCAATCAGATTGGCCTGGACCGGCGCCTCCGGCTCACCACCGGCCAGCGTTCCGATCTCCTGGAATTCCTTCAGCGTCGGCAGTTCCTGCAGATTCTTCAGGCCGAACTGGACGAGAAATTCTTTTGTCGTCTTGTAAAGGATCGGCTTCCCGATAACCTGCTTGCGCCCCGCCGGAGCAATCAGCTTGCGATCGAGCAGCGTCTTCAGAACGCCCGCGCCCTGCACGCCGCGAATCTCCATGATCTCCGGCGCCGTGATCGGCTGCTTGTACGCGATCACCGCGAGCGTTTCGAGCGCGGGCAGCGAAAGCTTCATCGGCGGATTGAGATTCCGGACGAAGCGCCGGACCGCATCGTGATGCTCCGGTTTCGTGGTCATGCGGAACCCGCCGGCAATTTCGCGGATACTCAGGCCGCGCTCCGGCCTGTCATACTCCGCGCAAAGCTGATCGAGTAAAGCGGCTACGCGCTCGCGGGGCTGTTCGAGAGCGCCGGCGATCTGGTCGATCGTCAGCGGCTCATCCGTCACGTAGATGATCGATTCGATCACCGCGCGTAACTGGGCATCCTCCACCGGCACCGGGGCATCCGACGGCGGCGCCTCTTCCGAGCCCAGAATCTCCTCCGCCGAAAAACTGACCGCGACGGTTTCGTCGGTGGGCAGCGTCTCCGGCTGTGCGTCCACTTGTTCTTCCGGCGACTCGGCCGGCTGTTCGATTTCGGGTTCGGACATGAGATGGGTTATTCGTCTCTACTTGTAATCTTCTTCCAGCGTCACCACCGGCTGCTGGAAGGCTTCCTCGAAGCGTTCGCCCTTGCCGAGCGCGATTTCGCCGAACAGATCCTTCTGCAGAATCTGTACCGCCTGTATCTTCACCATTTCGAGTACGGCGAGGAAGAGGCAGATCATCGCGCGGCGGCTGCGCTGCTGTTCCATCAGCTGCAGGATGAACACCGGGCGGTCTTTTCTCGATTCGCGCAGCAGCGTTCGCAAATGCGCCACCATATCGGCGACGGACACGGTCTCGTCGTTGATCTCGTAGATGGGGCGGCTCTGGATCCGCTCCATCACGGCGCTCAACGCTTTCACCAGATCGAAGATGTCCACGGCCAGCCCGGGATCTTCCATCTCAGCCGCGAACTGCTTCATCTGCGGGTTCGACCAGACGTTTTCCTCGATCAGCCGCTTCTGCTGCAGCATCTCGGCGGCGTTCTTGTAGCGCTCGTGTTCGAGCAGCCGTTCCACCAGCTCTTCACGCGGATCTTCCTCGGGCTCGCCCTCCTTGCGGAGCGCCGGGTCCGTGGGCAGCAGCATCTTCGATTTGATCTGTATCAGCGTCGCCGCCATGAAAACGAACTCGGCGCCGATGTTCAGATCCATCTCCCGCGCCTTCTGGAGGTACTCCAGGTACTGCGAGGTGATGCTGGCGATGGGAATATCGCGGATGTCGATCTGCTGCTTGCGGATCAGGTCCAGCAGCAGGTCGAGCGGCCCCTCGTACTTTTCGAGATGGAAATTGAGCGGGGTTGACGACACGGGTAATTCTTCATTGTAACGGCCAGCGGGGGCCGAATTTGGCTCCGGGAAGCCGGAAGCGCCGTCCGGTTCGCACTAACCCTGCTGCGCCGCCATCTCGTTCACCAGCAACCCCATTTTGGGGCGGCTGGGCTCGAACGCGGCCTGGATGCCATATTCTTCCAAAGTCTCCGTCGTTGTCGGCCCAATCGAGCCGATCCTCGCGGCGCGCAATCCATCCAGCACCGGCTGTTCGAGGCCGCACTCCGTTGCGACCTTCATGAGATTGATGAGCTGCGTCGAGGTCGTCAGCAAAACGACCTCGAATTCGCGCCGCGCGAGTCTGGTCGCTGCCTCGCGGAGCGGTCCCGTGTCCTCCGGCAGTGCCCACCCGTAAATCCGCACAGTCGAAACCTCGCGCCCCTGCTCGCGCAAACCATCGACCAGGCCCGAATTGGATTTCCCGTACTCCTGCACCGCGATCCTCCGCTCTGCGCGCGGACGCATCGCCTCCAGCACTTCCCGCCACGTATTCGGCTCCGGGACCTGAACCTGAGGCACGAACCCGATCTCGCGGACAGCCGCCGACGGCTTCGGCCCCCGCACGATCAGCGCGACCCGTGCGAGCGCCGATTTCAGATCATCTTCGCCGAACCGGGTAAGCAGCGTTTTCCATAACAGCCGGGTGCCCACGCCCGTCAGCAGAATCACCCCATCGAAATCGCCCGCGAGCAGCCGGCGCCCGAATTCGAACGCCTCCTCATGCTCACCCAGTTCGACCTCGCGCATCGAGGGCGCCACAAACGGCACGCCGTCCTGCTTTCGAACCAGTGTCGCCATCTCCCCGGCGCGGCGGCTTTCGAGCGAAAGAATGCGCGCTCCGTTGAATGCCATGGCCCAATTATACGGGCGTCGGTGCTCAGAACGTAATGCGCGCGCTCACCTGCAGACGGCGAGCCTGCGTACCGTCCGGGAAGCCGCCATCGCCCGTGCCGATGCCCCACGTTGAAGCGCTGCCCACCGGCGACGGCGTCAGAATCCCCTTCGATTCGGTGTAATACTGCGTCGTCATGCCTGTGGGCGACCAGCTGTTGCTGATGTTAAACGCTTCGGCGGCGAGCGAGAGATTCACGCGGTCATTGATCGGGATCACTTTCGTCAG
>CAZPZE010000866.1:0-3832 GCA_964590625.1 uncultured Solibacteraceae bacterium | reverse complement strand
GGGAACTACGGGGCTTCGAGCTTTATGTGGTCGGACGGTACGAATTCGGCGAGCGCGTCGGGAGTGTGGGCGGGGATTCAGAACTGGTCGTCATACGACTATCCGTACGGCAACTGCACGGTAGCGACGGGAACGAATTCGTGCGGGGAGGGATTCTCGTTTACGGTGGCGGCGGGAACGGACCTGCAGGAGCTCGTTGTCTATAACGACGTTCACGGTGGAACCGCGACGCTGACGGCGACGCTTTCCGATGGCAGTGCGCCGGTTTATACGGAGGACATGACGCTGTTTGGAACGAACCTTCCGTACATTTCGACGATCGATTTTGCGGCGGCTTCCGAAGGCCAGTATCTGACGATTCAGATCCTGCTCGACACGGATGGCGCCGGGGGCACGGCGAACGTGGCGGTCCAGGCGGCGGCGGTTTCGCGGGTAGATTCGCCGACGCCGGAGCCGGGGACGATGCTGCTGGCGGGGCTGGGAATGCTCGGCGCGGGTGCGTTCGCGCGGCGGCGGAAGTCAGCGGCGCGCTAGCTGGCGGGTTTGTCGAGGACGGCTGCGGCGCTGCGTCCGCCGGGACGGGGCTTGCGGCGGGCGGTGACGTAAGAGTATGGATCGGACGGGGGCTCTCGGCGGAAAATGCGGCGAGCCATCGTTTTCAGGCGATCGAGCAGTGCTGCCATACCGCGATCATAGCTCTTTTTCGCGTTGGGATGGGGAGATGGATAGAGTGGGGGCGCGACTGACAATCGCGCGCCCGGCTCACGTTGCGGACCGGCAGAGATTGTGGAGCGGGCGGTGCTGTCCGAGGAGGGATGTGGTGCTGTGTCCGCGGGATGGGGGCGCTGACCATCGCGCGCCCGGCTCACGTTGCGGACCGGCGGAGATTGTGGAGCGGGCGGTGCTGTTCGAGGAGGGATGTGGTGCTGTGTCCGCGGGATGGGGGCGCGATTGACCATCGCGCGCAGGATGCCATCCTGCCTCACGTTGCGCTGTATCAGAGATTCTGGAGCGGGTTCATGTTGGGGAAGTAGAGGACGCACATGATCACTATCCACCAGATGGCGAGGAAGTGGGAATAGAGGGCGGCGGCGAGGATATCGCGCTTCAGCACTTTCGTCAGGCAAAAAGTGAACCAGCCGACGCAGCCGATGACTGCGACCCAGTGCGCGCCCGTGATCGCGAGGTAAGTTCCGCCGAAGGGCGTGTGCGGGCCGAGCTGGACAAGGAATACCATCCGGACCCATTCCACGGTTTCCAGAAACAAGAACACGATCCAGGCGGAGATCGCGATGGCGATCCAGCGGATGGCCTCCTCAGCTTCACCTTTGTTGGCGCGATTGGCGGCGACGGCCATGGTGATGCTGCCGCAGAGCGCGCCCATCGCCATCGAGAAAATCATCAGCAGCGAGCCGAATTCGAAGGGCACGGGCCAGTCGTTTGAGGCGGCGCGGACGCGGAACATCCAGACGAGAAGGGCGGCGTAGGCGACGAAGTGGACAGCGATGACGTCCCAGGTGCGGCGCCGCGCCGGCGTGGCGGCGTATACGGAAAGCGCGGAGGGTAACAACTTTTTCAATCGTATCAGATCCAAAAAGCGAAGACCGCCATCAGGAAGAGCCACATCACGTCGAGAAAATGCCAGAAAATGGCGCTGACTTCCATCACGGTTCGGTTGAGCGGGATGGCGGGGAAGAACATGGTGCGGCAGGAGACATAGATCAGGGCGGCGAGGGCGCCGACCACGTGAGCCGCGTGGGCGGCCGTCAGGATATAGAAAAAAGCGCTGGCGGGGTTGTGCTGCATGTAGAAGCCGTGATCGACGAGGAAGCGCCAGTTGATGGCCTGCCCGATGAGAAACCACGTGCCAAGCGCGGTGCCGGTGAGCCAGTAGAGCCGAAAGCGGGGACGGCTGCCGGCGCGGAAAGCGCGGCGGCCAAGATCGATAGCGACGCTCGATAGAACGAGCGCGACGGTGTTCCACCAGAGCAGAGGCGGAATCGGCATGCGGTGCCAGTCGTGATTGGTGGAGAGATGGCGGCGGACGAACATCGCGCTGACGAGCGCGATGAAGGTCATGGTGCTGGCAACCATGCCGACGAAGATGGCGAGGCGTGCGGCGCGGCCGGAGGAATCGCCGCCGCGGCCGTCGTTACCGCCGTTGCCGCCGTGTCCGCGGGGCGGGCGGGGAATGACTGGTGGCGGAGTGCCGATGGACGGCTGGGTTACGGTAGCCATCTAACGCTTCAGTTCCATTTTGACCGAGGCTCTCCCTTCGCCGCATTTCTGCGGCGGAGGGATGAGTGGTTGAAAACTGAAATGGGGAGCGTCAGGCGGCTTCCGGAAATGCGTAGCCGGCTTTGCTGAGGGACTTCTGGAGGAGCTGAATGGATTCGGATTCGGAGATACCGCGGGCCTGCGCGACTTCGCCGATGAGCATGGCGCGTGCGCGATCCAGCATTTTCTTTTCACGGAACGACAGCGGCTTATCGCATTGCTGACGAACCAACTGCTTGAAGACTTCGGCGATTTGAAACAGACTTCCGTTCAGCATCTTGTCGCTGTTGACACGGAAGCGAATTTTCCAGTCGGATAGGCTTTCAATGTCCGGGCCCGCGAGGTAGGCGAGCACTTTCGAAACGTCCGCTGTACGGGAAAGCTTTCTGAGGCCGATGATCTCCGCGTTGTTGAACGGGACCATCACGGTCATGCTGGAACAGACCAGTCGAAGAAGATAAAATTTCTCCGGCTTCTGCGAAAAAAAACGAGTGCTGATGTTCTCTATTGTCCCAACGCCCTGGTTGGGGTACACCACTTTTTCGCCTACAGCGAAGGTCATCATACGTTGAGCCTCCCACCGGACTGTCGGTGTGATGATTAATGTAGATTTAACAACCGAGCAACTCATGGTAAGCCTCACTTAAAGGATTGTCAAGAGTTCAAGCAAAGATACTGTTTTTAAGGGAATACAGCCGATGGGGGACCGATGTGGAAGCGGTTGCGGTGTTGGATGCAAAATGTGCAAAATGAGTGGAATAGAGAGGGTAACCACCGAGCGGGGGTGGCTGATTTTCCACAGGCTGGGCTAATCGTTACAAAGGTACTGCATCTCGCTGTTTTGCGGGTGTAACCTGGTACCCATCAGATGTAGTCAGCGCAACTCATGTAATAACCGCAGCGCGGGCAAAAGAGCTTACATTTTCGTGAGGCGAGGCGCTCTGAACAGAGGGGGCAGAAGAGCATCGGTTCTTCGACCGGGGCAGGGGACGAGGATGCGGGTGCGGGAGCGTCCGCGCGGGGATTGTAATCCGGCTGTTTTTGTTCGGCCACGGGACTATGATCAGTATACGGAAGGATTCTCCGAATGAAATTCACTTTTGCCCTGGTGACCGCCGCTCTGATTGTGGCGTCCACGGGCAGCGCGCAGCGCCGGGTTACGATTTCGCCGAAGCCGATGGAGCCGCTGGTGCGGCAGCCGGTGCGAGGGACGCACGGGGCAGTGGCGGCGGGCAGTGATTATGCGGTGAGCGCGGGGATGCGCATGATGTACTCGGGCGGCAACGCGGTGGACGCGGGCGTCGCTTCGATCTTCGCGGCGGCAACCACGGAGTATTCGCATGTGGGCTGGGGCGGAGAAGCGCCGATTCTGATCCGCACGAAAGACGGCAAGGTGCACGCGATCGCGGGCGTGGGGACGATGCCGAAGCTGGCGACGGCGGAGTTCTTCCGGCAGCGTCCGCTGCAGGTGGGCGAGATTCTGGAGAAGCAGGAACCGAACGGGCTGAAGGGCATGGTGCCGGTGGCGGGGCTGATGTGCGCGCTGGTGCCGGGG
>CAZPZE010000865.1:0-2427 GCA_964590625.1 uncultured Solibacteraceae bacterium | reverse complement strand
GACTGGCCTTCGCGCTCGCCGAAGCGGTGCCACAGCTCTTCCGTGATGAACGGCATCAGCGGATGGAGAAGGCGCAGGGTCTGTTCGAAGACCGAGCGGATTCTCTCCCAATCGCCGCTGTCTTTTTTGAGCTCGATGTACCAATCGCAGAAATCGTCCCAGATGAAGTGCCAGATGGTTTGGGCGGCGTCGTGATAGCGGAACGCTTCGATCGACTGATTCATCTGCCGCGCGCATTTGTTGAAGCGCGAGGCGATCCAGCGGTCTTCCACTTTGGGTTCCGATGAGGCAGCCTGGCCTTCGCTCGTCAGAATGAATCTTGCCGCGTTCCAGATTTTATTGGCGAAGGCGCGGGCACTGGCGGCGCGCTCGTCGGTGAAAACGATATCGGTACCGGGCGCGGCGCCCATCAGCAGGGCCATGCGGATCGCGTCTGTTCCGTATTTTTCGGTGACGACCAGAGGATCGATGACGTTGCCTTTGGTCTTCGACATCTTCTGTTTATCGGCGTCGCGCACGAGGCCGTGGATGTAGACCTGGCGGAAAGGCACCTCACCCATAAATTCGATGCCGAGCATCGCCATGCGGGCGACCCAGAAGAAAAGGATGTCGAAGCCGGTGATGAGCAGCGACGTGGGGTAGAAGTGCTTCAGGTCTTCGGTCTGATCGGGCCAGCCGAGTGTGGAGAACGGCCAGAGACCGGAGCTGAACCAGGTGTCAAGGACGTCTGGATCCTGACGGAGCGCGCCGTTGCATTTCGTGCAGGCGGTGGGGTCTTCGCGGGGGACGATGGTTTCGCCGCACGCGTCGCAATACCAGACCGGGATGCGGTGGCCCCACCAGAGCTGGCGGGAGATGCACCAGTCGCGGATGTTGTGCATCCATTCGTTCCACGTTTTGATCCAGACGTCGGGAACGATTTCGATGCGCTTTTCATCGACGGCGGCAATAGCTTTGGCGGCAAGCGGCCTGGTGCGGACGAACCACTGTTTCGAGACCAGGGGCTCGACGACGGTTTTGCAGCGCTGGCATTTGCCGGCGTTGACGGTGTAGGGCTCGATGCGGTCCATCAGGCCGAGCTTTTCGAGGTCTTCGACGATGCGCTTGCGGGCTTCGTAGCGGTCGAGCCCGGCGTAGAGGCCGCCGCTGGAAGTAATTTTCGCGTCGCGGCCGATCACTTCGATGAGCGGGAGCCCGTGGCGCTTCCCTGCTTCGAAGTCGTTCGGGTCATGCGCGGGGGTGATTTTGACGACGCCGGTGCCGAATTCGGGATCGGCCATTTCGTCGAGGATGATCGGAATTTCGCGATCCATCAGCGGGAGGAGGACTTTGCCGCCGTGGAGATCGAGATAACGCTCGTCGCGCGGGTTGATGGCCAGGGCGGTGTCGCCTAGCATGGTTTCCGGACGCGTGGTGGCGATGGTGAGGAAACGGTCTGTGCCGATGACGGGATATTTGATGTGCCAGAGGCTGCCGGCCATCTCTTCGTGGACGCTTTCGAGGTCCGAGATGGCGGTGTTGCAGCCGGGGCACCAGTTGACCATGTACTCGCCGCGATAGATCAGGCCGCGCTCATATAAGGAGACGAAGACTTCGCGGACGGCGCGGGAGAGGCCTTCGTCGAGAGTGAAGCGCTCGCGGGACCAGTCGCAGGAGGCGCCGATCTGGATCATTTGTTTTTTGATGGTGCCGCCGGATTCGGCTTTCCATTGCCAGACGCGGTCGATGAACTGTTCGCGGGTGAGGTCGCGGCGGTATTCGATGCCCTGGGCGCGGAGCTGGCGGGCGACGATCATTTCGGTGGCGATGCCGGCGTGGTCGGTGCCGGGAAGCCAGAGGGTGGCGTCGCCGCGCATGCGATGCCAGCGGATGGTGACGTCGATTTCGGAGTGCTCCAGCATGTGGCCCATGTGGAGTGAGCCGGTCACATTGGGGGGCGGGATGACGAGCGAGAACGTGGGCTTGCCCGGCTGAAATTCGGCGTGGTAGATGCCGGATTCGACCCACCACTGAGCCCAGCGGGGCTCAAAGCGCCCGGGCTCATAGACTTTATCGATTTCCATGGAAGTTTTCAGGATAGCAGGAGTGGGAAATGGGACGAATGGGTTGAGGGCGAGGGCGTCGCCGATGGTTCGTTGGCGGTTCGTTCCGGGTTCGCTGGGGGTTTGTTCCCGGTTCGTTTGGGTTCGTGCGAGGTGGTCTGGTGCTTTGTTTTGTTGATGTTGCTGGGTTCGTTTCGGGTTTTCCTTTTTTCGGGCGACGCGGCGCCAATTGGGAGATGGCGGTTTGCGGTGTGGCGGTGAGCATCCTGGAGGGTATTATCGGATGGCGGAGGGGTGGTCGGGAGGTTAAGTGGCTGGCTTTATTGGCGAAAATCGATGTGACTGAAGTGGGGACTTAAGTATCGTGGACGGCGGGCCGGTATTT
>CAZPZE010000864.1:0-4596 GCA_964590625.1 uncultured Solibacteraceae bacterium | reverse complement strand
AATCGGAATCACGCGCAGCCCGAGCGGTCCCGCCAAATGCCCCAGCACCGCCGCTGACAGCGTCCCGCCCGACATCGCAAACATGAACAGCCCCGCGAAATAATCCGGATGGTATCCGGAGAACCGCGGCGCGATCCTTTCGGACGCCATCGGCCCGATCGCCGAAAATCCCGCGCCCATCAGCAGAATCCCCGCGACCACGCCGCCCCGCGCATCGGAGAATGTCATCGTCATCCCGCCGAACAGCGCACAGAATGCGCTGATCCCCAGCAAACGTCCATGTGGCATCACCTGCATCAGCAGCGCCGTCCCAATGCGCCCCAGCGTCAGCGCGATCCAGTAAAACGCCAGCATCGTCACCGCGCCTGCCGGGCTCATCCCCAGCCGGTCGATCAGATAAATCGCCAGCCACCCCGCAATCGACCATTCATTCGCAAACTGAAAAAACAGCAGGAACCCGAACAGGATCGCCAGCACGGTCCGCCGGTCGCGTACCGACGCTTCGTCCTCGGCCCGCGCCTTCGTCGCCTCGACCCGCATCCGCAGGAACACAATCGCTGCGCCCGCCATAATCGCCGCGCCAACCGCAAGCACGCGCGTCGCTGTCGTGTAGCCGATCGCCGTCACCGATTGCGCCATCAGCAGCGCCGCCGCCACGCTGCCGGTTCCAAAATAAATCCCGCCGAGCAGCGTCACCCCCGCGGGATCGTCTTCCCATGCGTCTCCGGCCGATTGGAAAATCCCGCCGTTGATCAGCCCGGCGGCCGCGCCCGTCGCAAACACGCACAGTGCTTCGTACCAGACGGTGGAAGGCGGTGCGGCAACCGACAGCATCGCCATCGCGGCGGCCCCGAGGAAACATCCCGCCGCCAGAATCCGGTCCGGACGAAACCGTCGCACCAGCATTCGCGCGAGCCACATCGCCGCGCCCATGCCGCCGCCGAGCGCCAGAAAATAGTTGCCCGCCGTGCCGAATTCCGGATGCACGTGGTAACCCCACAGCGGCAGCAATCCACCCGGAAGCGCCAGCAGGAATCCGGAGATGAGAAAGGCGCGCAGGGCGCCCGTCTTCTTCACCCCTGCATCATATCGGGTCTCTTTCGCCAATCGGTTAGAATCTTAGCTGGCTCAAAATGAGAATCCCTCTCACGCCGGTCCGCTGCCTCTCGCGCGCCGCGGATCTTTTCCCGGAAAAAATTGGCGTCGTTTGCGGCGATAAACGCTTCACCTACGCCCAGTTCGATGAGCGCTGCCGTCGGCTCGCTTCCGCGCTCAAATGCGCCGGCGTCGAGCCCGGCGATCGCGTCGCCTACCTGAGCTACAACACCCACCAGCTCCTCGAAGGCTATTACGGCGCGCCTGTTATCCGTGCGATCGTGATGCCGCTGAACGTGCGGCTCACGCGTCCGGAGCTCACGGCGATTGTCGCGCACGCCGCGCCGAAAATTCTGTTCTACGAATCGGAGTTCGCCCCCACCGTCAGCCTTCTCCGCGCCGGCTCGCCTTCGCTCCGCACCATCAACCTCGATACCGAATACGAAGATTTCCTCCGGCATGGCCACCCCGTCCCCATCGACATTACTTCGTACGACGAAGACGCCATCGCCGAGCTCTTCTACACCAGCGGCAGCACCGGCACTCCAAAGGGCGTGATGCTTTCGCACCGCACGCTCTACCTGCACGCGCTCAACAGCGTGGGCTCCATGGATCTCAACCACCACGGCGTCGAACTCCACACCATCCCGCTCTTCCACGCCAACGGCTGGGGACGTCCGCAGACCGCCACCATGATGGGAATCAAGCAGGTGATGGTCCGCCGCTTCGAATCTCCCACCGTCTGCCGGCTCATTCAGGACGAGCGCGCCACATCGCTCTCCATCGTTCCTACGATGGCGAATGCGCTGCTGGCCTTCGAGCAGCGCGGCGATTACGATCTTTCCTCGCTCGAGCAGGTCTTCATCGGCGGCGCCGCTTCATCGCCTGCCCTGATCCGGAATCTCGAAAAGGCCTTCCCCTGCGAAATCCTCGCGGGTTACGGACTCACCGAAACTTCCCCCGTCGCCACCAGCGCGCGCCGCAAGTCAACGGTCTTCTATACGAGCGACGAAGACCGCTGGGAACGTCAGTCTTATGCAGGATGGCCCATCTTCGGCGCCGAAGTCCGCGTTGTTGATTCCAACATGCAGCCAGTCCCGCAGGATTTTTCCACCGTCGGTGAAATCGTGATTCGCGGCGACATGGTGATGGACGGCTACTACCGTGAGCCGGAAGCCACTGCCGCGGCCATCACGGACGGCTGGCTGCACACCGGCGACATGGCCGTCTGGGACAGGGAAAACTACGTCCAGATCGTTGACCGCAGGAAAGACATCATCATCAGCGGCGGCGAAAACATTTCGTCGATTGAAATCGAAAAAGCGATCGCCCTCCATCCCTCTGTTGCCGAAGCCGCCGTGGTCTCCGCGCCGGACGACAAATGGGGCGAGATCCCCGTCGCGTTCGTCGTCACCAAACCCGGTTGCGCGCTGCTCGAATCCGAGCTCGGCGCCTGGCTCACGGCCCGCCTCGCCAGGTTCAAAGTCCCGCGCCGCTATGTGATCCAGTCGGATGCGCTTCCCAAAGGCGGCACCGGCAAAATCCTGAAGAAGGATCTCCGCGAACCATTCTGGCGTGAGCGACAACGGCGCGTGCAGGGCTAACCTGAAGAATGGCGGAAGATCTCCACAATCTCCTCACCGAACAATCGAACCCGGCGTCCGCGCGCATCGATCAGGTCTCCACTGTGGAGATGCTGCAAATCATCAACGCCGAAGACCGCCGTGTGGCCGATTCCATCACGCCCGAGCTCCCGCACATCGCCCGAGCGATCGAAGCCGTCGTCGAAGCCTTCCAGGCCGGAGGCCGTCTCTTTTATATAGGGGCAGGGACTTCCGGACGTCTTGGCGTACTCGACGCCTCCGAGTGCCCGCCGACTTTCAACGTCCCGCCGGATCTCGTGCAGGGCATCATCGCCGGCGGTGAGCCCGCTCTCTCCCGCGCTACCGAAACCACGGAAGATGATCCCGCCATCGGCGCCGCCGACCTCCGCGGCCGCGGATTCACCGCGAAGGACGTTCTCTGCGGCATCGCCGCCAGCGGACGCACGCCCTACGTTCTGGGCGCGATCGACGAAGCGAGCAAACTCGGCGCCATCACCATCGGCTTGAGCTGTACGCCGGATTCGGAACTCTCGCGCCGCGCAAAGATCGCGATCACTCCTACGCCCGGCCCGGAAATCATCGCTGGCTCCACGCGCCTCAAAGCCGGCACCGCCACCAAGCTCGTTCTCAACATGCTCACGACTGGCGCGTTCATCCGCATGGGCTACGTGCGCGGCAACCTCATGGTCAACGTGCAGCCGAAAAATTCCAAGCTGCTCGATCGCTCCCTCCGCATCATCCAGGCTGCAACGGGCGTAACGCCCGAGCAGGCAGCGGAGGCGCTGAAATCTGCGAACAACGTTGTGCGCGATGCAATCGACCGGATAAACGACAATAGATTGAGACCCTAACCGATCAATGGATAAATTCGTCATCGAAGGCGGCGCTCCGCTCCACGGCTCCATCCCCACGAGCGGATCGAAAAATTCCGCGCTCCCGGCGCTCGCCGCCGCGCTTCTCACCGAAGACAAAGTTGTTCTCAACCGCGTTCCGCGGGTGCGCGACATCCGCACCATGGAGCGCCTGCTCCAGGACATCGGCTCGGAAATTTCGGTGGACGGGGAATCCGTCACCATCGAGACACCGCGCATCGTCTCGCCCGAAGCCCCCTACGAGCTCGTCAAAACCATGCGTGCGTCGAGCCTCGTGCTCGGACCGCTCGTCGCCCGCGCCGGACGGGCCCGCGTTTCGCTCCCCGGCGGCTGCGCCATTGGCGCGCGTCCCATCAATTTCCATCTCTCCGGTCTCGAACTGCTGGGCGCAAAAATCTCGCAGGAGCACGGCTACATCGAAGCTGTCGCCCCCAGCGGTCTCAAAGGCACCCGCATTGTTTTCGATCGCATCACCGTTACCGGCACCGAAGACATCCTGATGGCTGCGGTCCTCGCCGATGGCGAAACCATCATCGAGAACGCCGCGCGCGAGCCGGAGGTCGTCGATCTCGCCAACCTTCTTCGCGCAATGGGCGCGAACATCGAAGGCGCGGGTACCAGCATCATCCGCGTGCAGGGCGTTCCGAAGCTCCACGGCGCAACGCACGAAATCATTGCCGACCGCATCGAAGCCGGCACCTTCGTGGTCGCGGGCGCCATCACCGGCGGCGACGTCACCATCACCGGCTGTGTGGCCGAACACCTCAGCGCCCTTACCGTGAAGCTGGCCAAGGCCGGCATCAGCGTCGTGCAGCCGGACGCCACCACTCTGCGAGTCATGCCGGGTGGTCATCTGAATGCCGTCGACATGTCGACCGAGGAGTTCCCCGGCTTCGCCACCGATCTCCAGGCCCAGTACATGGCGCTCATGACACAGGCGAACGGCATCTCCATCATCCGCGAAACGATTTTCGAAAATCGCTTCATGCACGCCCAGGAGCTGATGCGTATGGGCGCCAACATTC
>CAZPZE010000863.1:0-1787 GCA_964590625.1 uncultured Solibacteraceae bacterium | reverse complement strand
CCCAGATAGCGGGAATAGACGCTGCGGGCGACGCCGGGGTCGGTGGTGCCTTTGACGATGGCGCGTCCGTCGGGGAAGACGGTGATTTCGTATTCGCCATCATTGAAACGCAGTGCGAATTCGTTGGCGCGCACCTGGCCGAGGCCCTGGAGGCGAGCGGCGAGTTCGTGGAGGTCGAATGGCCGCTGGCGTTCATGGATCTGGACGGCGTTTCGTCCGCAGAGGCTCACGGGGGCGCGGCGGCGGTTATCGAGATAAACGAATTCGCGGCGGCCGCACGTGGGGCAAAGCGGATCGCGCGGCGGCATGGCGATTTCGCGCACGGGTCCGGCCCAGAGGTCGGCTGTGAAGATTTTCCGGCGCACATTTTCCGGATGGCCGGCAAGAATCTTAATGGCCTCCATCGCCTGGATGGAGCCGATCAGGCTGGTGACGGCGCCGAGCACGCCAGCTGTCTCGCAGGTCGGCTGCACGCCTTTGGGCGGTTCCGGGTAGACGCAGCGAAAACAGGCGGAATCGCCGGGCAGCACGGGCATCGCGATTCCGTAGGCTGAAACCGCGGCGCCATAGACCCAGGGGATGCCGTCGCGAACCGCGAAATCATTGATCAGCATGCGGGTTTCGAAGTTATCGGTGGCGTCGAGGATGACGTCGGCACCGCCCAGAAGTTCGTCCGCGTTCGATGCATTAAGGTCACTGACATGGGCTTCGATCGCGATGCCCGAATTCACTTCCAGCAGATGGCGGCGCGCGGCCTCCGCTTTGGGGAGTTCGGCGGCGGCGTCGGCTTCGGTGTAGAGCACCTGGCGCTGCAGATTACTGAGTTCGATGTAGTCACGATCGATCAGGCGCAGGGTCCCCACGCCCGCGCGGGCCAGCAACGATGCCTGCACGGTGCCGAGGGCGCCGCATCCGGCGATGACGGCAGTGGCGCGGCCAAGCCGCTCCTGTCCTTCGGGGCCGAGGGGCGCAAACCGGATCTGACGGCTGTAGCGATCTGTTCGAGAGTGATTCAAAATGCCTGTAAATTCAGCGTAACGCAGCACCACCGCGGCGCTTCCATCGGATAGTATGGACTTGGTGCGGTGCGCGTATGCCACGCAATTTATATCGATAATTGTGCTCGGCTTCGCCGCTGGCGCGCATGCGCAGACTCTCGCGCCGCAATCGGGCTCGATGGAGGGAATGACCATCACCGGCGTCACGTTCGATCCCGTGGTTCAGCCACTCGAAGCTTCGGTGCTGAATGGATTGATCCCGTTTCGCGCAGGCCAGCCGTTTCATTCCGCGGATGCGCGCGCGGCAATTGAGGCGATCTACGCAACGGGCCGCTACGCCGATATTCAGGTGGATGCCGAGCCCGCCCCGGGCGGAGTGAGCATCAGGCTGATCACCGTGAACAGCTGGTTTTTCGGGCATGTGGAGATTCACAGCGATGTCTCCGATCCGCCGAATGCCGGGCAGCTTCTGAGCGTAGCGGGGCTTGCGCTCGGCGCTCCGTTCGATGAGGCGGCGGTGCTTGCGGCCGAGGATAAGATCCGCCAGTTGCTGACGAACAACGGATTCTTCGATGCCGAGATTTCTCATCACTTCGAGTACGATTCGGAGTTCCAGCAAGTCCACGTGACGTTTGACGTTCGCGTATCGAAGCGCGCGCATTACACGCAGCCGGTGATTACCGGGGACACATCCGTGCTGAGCGCGAAGGCCATCGACAAGGCGACCGGCTGGCATCGCTTTCTGTTCCCGGGGTATCGCGGGATTACGCAGACGCGGACGCGAAGCGG
>CAZPZE010000862.1:0-5021 GCA_964590625.1 uncultured Solibacteraceae bacterium | reverse complement strand
TTGTGCGAAGCGGCGTGGTCGCAGACGCGGCGGACCATGTCGCGCACGGCGACATAGTCGGGATCAGACGGCGATTCCGGAACAAAGCCAATATGGGTCGCGATGCCAGGCGCGCCGATCACGGCCGCGAAATCGCTGACGCCCCGCGTCCGGCGCTCGCGCTCCTCGCGGGTGGCCGGCGGGATGAAGCCCACCGTGCGCTGCACCGTCGGGATATCGGCATAGCTTTCGCCGTTATAGGCGGCAAAAACCGTATGAATCCGGAAATCGGCGGCGCGGAGCGCATCGCGCCATTGAGGAGCGCACCCGAGGTCGAGATCGCCCGGAATGCCGATCTGACCGGAGCGAATGCCGAGATTCGTCAGTTCGGCGATGGTTTGCGCGGGATCGCCGCCCGCCCAGAACATAACGGCTGTTTCAAGTGGTTCGGATTGAGGCATGTGGTTCCAGAAACCGCGGGTTACGCGGTGCGGATGATGGCGCCGTTTTTCTCGCGCGATTCCACCATCCGGTCAATCAGCGCGACCGCCTGTGCGGACTGGCGCGGCGGGCACCGTTCGGGTTGAACTCCCTTTGCGACGCAGCCGGCGAAATACTCCAGTTCGGACGCAAAGGCATCGCGATCGCCCAGAGGAAGCGTGTCCCCCTCGCCGTTCTCGCGGCAGCGGCGGAATTCGTTGGTGGCGCTGGACCAGTCGAACGTCGCGGCATCGGCCGTCACCGTGAATTCCATTGAGAACGGATAGGCGCTCGGATGGTGCCAGCCGCCGGTGATGACGACCGGCCCGAGGTTCGGATAAATCAGGTCGGCGTGGATGATGTCGATGCCGCGCGGCAGATCGCGATGGCCGCGGGCGCGGACGGCTTCGGGCATTCCCCAGAGCGAAATGCAGAAATCGGCGTCGTGAATCAGCAGATCCATGATGCCGCCGCCGCTGCGCTTCGGGTCCGTCAGCCAGGGGCTCCAGGCGGGAGCAGCGCAGCGCCGCCGGAACAGGGCGGAGCGCACCGGACCGGCCCCCGAAAGCTGTTCCGCCAGCTTTTCGTATGAAGGGAAGAAGCGCAGGACGTGCGCCGCCATCAGAATGCGATTGTTCTGTTCGGCTTCGCGAATCAGCGTTTCGGCGCCCGCCACGTCGATGGAAATCGGCTTTTCGGTAAGGACGTGCTTGCCCGCCCGAAGCGCCGCCGTCGCCGCCGGGACGTGCTGGTCGGTCGGGAGACAGATATCGACGATCTCGATCGCGGGATCCGCCAGAGCCTCCGCGAGAGTCTTGTACCCGCGCACGTCGGAAAAATCGAATTTCTCACCGGTATTGGCGAAATTGCCGCCCACCGAGGTGAGATCGCCCGTCAGGCGGCGCTCATCGGCGTCGATAACCGCGTGCAGCCGGATACCGGGAACCGTGCGCCACCCCTTCAGGTGGGTCACGCCCATGAAACCAAGACCGACAACTGCGATATTGAGCATTACTGTGAAACCCGCTTCCCTTATTTGGAAACCCGCTTCGCCGCAATAATCGTGATGTCATCCGACTGCGGCGCGCCGGCCGCGTGCGCGGCCACGGCCCTCCGGATTCTTTCCACAATTTGCGAGGCGCTGAGATGCCGGCTCAGCCGGACCGTCTCGACGAGCCGCTCGGTTTCGAATTCTTCGTTCTGGGGATTGGCGGCCTCCGTCACCCCATCGCTGTAGATGAGGAGCGTATCGCCGGGCTCCAGCTTGTTGCGATATTCGCTGTATTCCATCTCGGGGATGATCCCGACCACCGGACCTCCGCCCCGCAGCAATTCGCGCTTGCCATCGGCGCGCATGAGCACTGGCGGATTGTGGCCCGCGTTGCAGTAAACCAGTTCTCCGGTCTCGCCATCGAGCAGGCAGAAAAACAGCGTGATAAAGCGGTTCGCCGGGCAGTTCGCGCAGGTGAGGCGGTTCAGCCGCGTCATTACGGACGCGATATCCGATGGTTCTTCGGCCAGCGCCTGCACGCGCGCCTGCAGCCCCATCATCAGCAGAGAGGCCGGCATTCCCTTGCCCGAAACGTCGCCGAGCACCATCGCCACGCGTCCGTTTTCATAGGGGAAGAAATCGTAATAATCGCCGCCGACCGTGCGGCACGGGGCGTTGTGTCCCGCCAGGTCGAGCCCTGGAACCCTGGGCGCAACCGAGGGCAGATAACCCTGCTGAATCTCCGCCGCCTGATCCAGATCGCGCGCCATGATCTGCCGCGCGCGCTCCATTTCGGCGAGCCGCGTATGCTCGATTCGCACCGCCGCCACGTTTGCCATCACGGTCAGCAGATTGAGATCGTCGCGCGTGAACGGCCGCAGGATTGATGGCGAATCCACATAGATGATCCCGATGATTTCCTTGCCCGTCTGCAGCGGCACCGCAATCAGGCTGCGCACGTTCTGTTCGAGGATACTGCGCCGCTCGCGCAATGCCTCATCGGCGGAAGTATCGCAGACCAGCACGGATGCCCCCGTTTCCAGCACCCGGCTGCGCACGGCCGACGAGATGCGGAATCCTTCGCCGCGATTCGCGCGGGGCACCAGCTGTCCGTCTTCGAGCGTCAGCAGAATGCCGCGCGTGCCTTTGACCGCGTCGATCGCCAGATCCAGAATGAAGCGGAAGAGTTCGGGCAGCGGACGGTTGCCGGAAAGCTCATTTCCCGCGCGGATGAGAGCCGCCACCTGCGCGGATGCGAAGCCCGAAGGCTCGCCCTGAGCGCTCGCCCTGGCCTTCTCATCCGCCTGCATGATGTTTTCGAGGCTGGTGATGACGGTGGCGCCCGGCGCGGTTTCCTCGATCTCGCTGGAATCGAAAATGACCACCGGGTTCGGAGTGCGCGGGGTCTTGCCATCCACGATCACGATCATGTGGCCCGCCATGATGCGATCTCCGCTCTTGAGCGGGGTTTTGGCCGTCAGAGGCTGGCCGTTGAGAGTCGTCCCGTTCTTGCTTCCCAGATCGACGATCGTCCAGGCGTCGCCCTCCCGCTCAAACAGCGTATGCTGGCGCGACAGCCCGGAATCGTTCGGGTAGCTGAGGTCGGCACTCGTCGAGCGGCCGAGGCAAAGGCGGTCCCCTGCGAGCGGAACCATCTGGCTCTTCCCATCGGGGGAGAGGATTTGGAGTTCTTTCATCCGGTCCGTTTCCGTATTATGGCAGGACGCGCCCGCGCGGCGTCAGGAACTACGAATTACTTCGGCCAGTTCCGCTGCGGCGATCGCACACTGCTCGCGGGTTACATCGCGATGAGTCAGGGCCCGCATCATCCGTTCGTTAAAACCGTTCATTCGGACACCGCGCGCCCGTAGCCGGGCGCTGATTTCCTTCGGGGCGAGGCCGGTGGCCGAAACGTCGAAAACCACGATGTTGGTCACCGCGGGCGTCACCCGCAGCGCCTCGATTTTCGCCAGTTCACCGGCGAGGAACCGGGCGTTGTCATGGTCGTTCGGCAGTTCTTTTGGACCTTCCTCGAGCGCGATCAGACCAGCCGCGGCCAGAACCCCCGCCTGGCGCATCCCGCCGCCGAGCCGCTTCCGGTAGAGCCGGGCTTTGTCCATCAGCGGCCGGGAACCGGCCAGAATCGACCCCATCGGGGCTCCGAGCGCTTTCGAGAGGCAGAAAGTCAGGGTATCCACCTTCGCCGCGATCTCTTTCACGCTGCGTCCGGACGCCGCCGCGGCGTTGAACACGCGGGCGCCATCCATGTGGACCCCGACGCCGCGCTCATGCGCGCCGTCGCAGATTTCCTCGATCACGTCCTGCGGATAGAAGCGTCCGCCGCCCATGTTGTGGGTGTTTTCGAGAGAAATCGCGCCGGTGGGAGCGGCGTTGTAGGTAACGGGCTTGATCAGCGGGCGAATCTGGTCCCAACGCAGAATGCCGTCGATTGTATCCACGGTTCGGACATGGCAGCCGGCGAACCAGGGGGTCATCGAAAGCTCCCAATCGACAAGGTGGGCGCGGGAATCCGAGATGACTTCCTGGCCGTGCTCGGTCAGCAGTTTGATCCCGATTGTGTTGCCCATGGTGCCCGTCGGGATGAAGAGCGCGGCTTCCTTGCCCACGAATTCGGCCGCGCGCGCTTCGAGACGGTTCACAGTCGGGTCTTCGCCATAAACGTCATCGCCAACTTCGGCATCGAACATCGCCTGGCGCATGGCCAGCGTTGGTTTGGTGACGGTATCGCTGCGAAGGTCAATGACGGGGCGGTCGCTCATGCGGCGAGAAACTCCTGGAAGATTTCGTTCGAAACCATGATTCCACGGCGGGTAAGGCGAAGCCGTCCCTCGACCGATTCCAGCATGCCGGTGGAAAGATGCCGTTCGAGGGCGGGGCCGAAGCGCTGCCAGTCCGCGGCGTCAGGAAGAACGCCTTCCGTGAGGCGCAAGCCGACGAAGAATTTCTCTTCGCCAGGATCCGGACAGACGGATTCGGCGCGAACCGATTCGCCGCGTTCGGTGCGTTCGACGTATTCGAGCGCCGTCTCCACGTTTTGCCAGCGCGTGGCGCCGTCGAAGGAGTGGGCATCGGAACCGTAGCCCTGGTAAGGCTCGCGCCGCCAGTACTTCAGGTTGTGGAGCGATTCGGCGCCAGGGCGGGCGAAATTGGAAATCTCATAGCGATGGACGCCGTGTCGCGCGAGGAAATCCACCGCGGTCTCGTAAAACGCCGCGATCTGATCGTCCGGCGGAACATCCATCGCGCCATAGCGCTTGCCGCCCAGCAGGATTTCGGCGCCCAGACGGCTGTCATCATCCACTTCGAGCATGTAAACCGAGGCGTGCGGGACTGCGAGCGCGGCGACTGCATCGAGCGAAACCTGCCAGGAGTCCGGCGTCTGGCCCGGCAGGCCGGAGATCAGATCGATGCTGATGTTCGAAATGCCTTCCGAACGAAGCAGCGCGACATCGTGCTCCACCGTCGCGGCATCATGCCGCCGGCCAGTGCGCGCCAGTTCGCCGCGCACGAACGATTGCACTCCCAGGCTGACGCGGTCGATGCCGAGCCG
>CAZPZE010000861.1:0-5962 GCA_964590625.1 uncultured Solibacteraceae bacterium | reverse complement strand
AAAAGCCGCGATGTTGAATTCCACCGGCAGGCCGGTGACGCTCTGGTTCGGCGGCGCGGCGTGCGCGTCGCCAATCACGTTGATGCGGGCGCCAAGGCTGGCCGTTCCCGTGATGTTTTTCGACGGCGACGTATTGAAGCCAGGTGTGAAGGGCGCGCCCGACTGCTTCTGGAGGATGCCGGACATGACCCAGTGATCGGTGAAGAAGCCGATGAACTTGTTGTTCAGCTTACGGCCCGCTCCGGGGAGGTTGTAGACGTAGTTCAGGCTGAACACGTGCCGCCGGTCAGTGCCGAGCGGACCGTAGTTATAAGCCATATTGTCGGCAACCAGCGGCTGGAAGCTCGTCACGCCGAGGGCGTGCGACCACGTGTAATTCGCGTTGAACTCAAAGCCGCTGCGGAAGCGATGCTGGACCTGGGTCTGCAGCGAGTGGTAGCTCGTTGAGCCGCCCCACGCCTGCCCAGTGAGGCTCCCCCACCCCGGATAATTGACGCGTTCGAACACCGAAGGCAGCACGCCGTTCTTCTTGGTCGGGTCGGCGTTCTTCGGATTGAAGTCAGCGCCCAGCGGGATCTGATTGAGGTCGTAGGTCCAGGGCTGGTTCACGCCCCAGTTGGCGACCCAGGAAACATCGAGCGTGGTTCCCCAGCCGAGATTGCGCTGGACACCAAGGCTGGCATTGCGTTCGGAGTCCCACTGGCCGTCGCTGTACCAGCGGATGTTGGGAGGCGAACTGAAGCCCTGTCCCGGCGTGAGGCTGCCGATGGTGCCATCGTAAACGGTCGCCGTCACGGTATTCGGAGGATTGCCCGTCATGCCGTAGACCGAATTGCCGTTCACGCGGTTGTAGAAGATACCAAAACCGCCGCGCAGAGCGGTCTTGCCATCGCCAAACAGATCATAAGCAAAGCCGATGCGGGGCGCCGCCACGATGGGCGGGCTCTGATGGTACGCATCCTGTCCCTTGCCGAGCGGGATCATTCCGTTGGCAACATCGCCGCTGCCCGGCACATAGGAACCGATCGCGGAGGCCGGCGCTGTGGCGCCGGTGAGCGGGTCCTGCGCCAGACGCTTGCCATTGACGATCGCCGGAGAGTACAGGCGCGGAGCCTTCGACAAATCGTACTTCGAAGGATCGAACACCGCCCATGTGCCGTTCTCATCCACCTGCGGCGTCTGGTAATAGAAGCGGACCCCAAGGTCGAACGTCAGGCGCTTACTCGCTTTCCAGCTATCCTGCACGTACCATTCGCTGTTCCAGTAGTCGACGATATTGGCGAGGCGGAGATTCTGCTCGCTGTAGCTCGCGAAGTAGCCGAGCAGAGCGTTCGAATAACCGTTCTGAGAGCCGAAAACCGTGTTGTTGTTGTCGTTTCCGAAGTTGTAGCTTCCCAGGTATGCCGTGCCGGAGGGCTGGTATTTCCACGCGTATTCTTCGTAGATACCGGTCTTGATCGTATGCTTGCCCTTGATCCAGCTGATGTTGTCCACGATCGAGTAGTTGTGGACGGGGTTCGGCGTTTCACGGCCCAGCGACACATGCGTGGAACTGGACGGAATGCTGCCGAAGCTCACGTTCGGAATGAAGTTGTACATATGCAGGTTCGAGCCATCGAGGCTGGAAACCGTCGAGGGGTCGTTGAACTGCACCGGGTAGAGCTTCGGCGGATTGCCGAACACTGAACGCGTCAGGTTGGACGGGTCGTTGTAATAGTAATTCCAGTCGCTGCCCGCTTTGCCGAAATTGAATTCGTTTACGAGCGTCGGCCGGATCGTGTAGGTAATCGCGCCCGAGTAGTTGAACGACGGTACCGGGTGCGTCTGCGGAGAATAGACGAAATCGAAGCCGCCCAGCGGATCGGTTGTCGTGTCGTCATCCTTCACCATGCGGATGTAAGCCGCGATCTTTGACGTGGGATTCAGGTCGACGCGGGCCACGTCATTGCGGATCGGGTGCTTGCCGCCGACCAGCGCCTGGTAGTTGTACTTCAGGTAATTAGGATTACCCGGCGGCGGCGAGTAGTTCGGCATCGGGAAGAAATTCAGAATCTTCTCTCCCACGCCGGTCGAATCGAAGCGGCTCGACGGGATCACGTTGCCCGGGAACTGCACCTGCGTCTGCGGATCTTTCACGACGATGAGCTTTCCGTTAACGTCCACGGTCTTCGAGAAATCGCCCGTGCGTTCGAGCGCCGTGGGCATATTTCTGAGGATTGTGCTCGCGCCAGGGAACAGGCCGCTCCACTCTTCGGAAGCGAAGAAAAACAGCTTTGTCTTGTTAGTGTTGAAGTGGTGCGGGATGAAAATCGGCCCGCCCACGCTGTAGCCATCGATGTTGAACCGGTATTTGGCGCGCTGCGTCCCGGCGATGTTATTGAAGAACGTGTTCGCGTTGAACTCTTCATGGCGATGCTGCCACCAGCCGCTGCCATGGAAGCTCTGCGTGCCGCTCTTCGTCGCCAGCGTGATCGTGCCGCCGGAGTTGCGGCCGTATTCCGCCGAATAGTTCGAGCTCAGAACCTTGACTTCGGAGACGGCGTCCATGTTCGGATTGCCTTCGAGAAGGCAGTTGCCGCAGCCGACGTCCATGCCGGTGAGGCCGTCGACGGTCACGTTCATCATCGACGTGTTGCCGTTCATGCTGAGGCCGCCGACAGAATACGCATTCCGGAAATCGTGCGAACCAGCGCCGACGCCCGGGTTCTGGTTATTGGTATCGATCATGCCGGGCAGCGTCCCGATAAACGCGAACAGATCGCGCCCGCGCGACGGAATGTTTTCGATCTGCGTGTTATCGACGCTGTGCGCTTTCTCGCTGCTCGATAGTTCAACGTTCGCGGCGTCCGCGGTAACGGTGATCTGATCGGTGATGTTGCCGAGTTCCATGGCCACGCGTCCGATGTCTCGGGTGGCGCTGGTCTGGACTTCGATGTCCTTCTGGACGTGCGTGCGGAAGCCGGTTGCCTTGATCGTCAGCGTGTAAGTACCCGCTCCAATATCCAGGAAGCGGAACGTGCCTTCCCCACTCGTTTTCACGCTGCGCTCGGCGCCGGTCGCCTGATCTTTCAAAGTGGCATCGGCGCCCACGATGACGGCGTTCGCCGGATCGACGACCGATCCGGTCAATGTACTCGAAACGATTTGAGCTGCCAGCCACGGGGCTGAAGCAGCCATCAAACATAGTGCGGCGACTATGCTGTTGAGCTTCTTCGCTCTCATTCGGTAATCCCCCCCTCTAATCGACTCGCGGAATCAGGTCCGCCCCTCTCCAAAGACCCAAAAGGCATGCATCCGGAAATGGAAGCACTTCCAGAACTGAAATGCCAGCGGATTCTTTATATCGTGTTAATCGGGGAAGAGTACATCACGATAGCCAATGAGATCAGCACAAAATTGATACTAGTTCCGGGCAGTATCTTGCGGGACCTGGGGATATCGCTCGCTTTCCGCGAGATCTGCTCCTGGAAAACGCAAAAAACCGCCGCTGGAGCGATCGCGCAGAGCGCAACCGCCAGCGGCGGCTTCTCGTAACCTGAATTTTATCGCTATTTACCGGCGGAGCAGTCCCTGCCGCTTTCGTTCAGGCCCCACGCCATGGCATTGCCATAGAGCTGCAGGATGACCGGCTCGGTGTACATCATTCCGCCGTGCCCGAGCGCGGAATAGAACACGTGGCCTTTGCCGACACAGTGCCACCACGCGAGCGGATGGTCATCGCCCATGGTGGACCGGCCTGGGTTGTAGCTCTTCTCATCGGCCGTGATCAGGATGTGGAAACCTGGCGTCTTGCGGGGATTGGTGGCGAAGGCGTACCACTCATCTTTCCGGTTGAAAACCGCGGGCAATCGCTTCGTCAGCGGGCTCTTCGTGTCTTCCACGTGCGCATCGCCGAACTGCTGCGGCGAGTGGCTGGTGAACTGAGCGCCGAGCAGCGTTTCGATGTACCAGGGCCAGTCGGCCAGCGAACTGCGGCCGTTCGGTGGATCGTACTTCGGATCGCCGCCCGCGCCATGGATTCCGACGTAAGAACCGCCGTCTTCCACCCAACTCTTGAACACTTCCCGCTGATCGGGAGTCAGGGTATCGCCGCTGTTGTTGTTCCAGATCACGAGCTTGAATTTCGCAAGCTGCTGCTTGTTCATCACGGCGCCGTTCTCAGTCACAAAGTAGGGATAGCCACGCTCATGGGCGATGGCCGCGAGAGCAGTATCCGAACCGACAACACCGCTATCGTCGCGGAAGCCGTTGGTCTTGGAGTAGATCAGGACGCCGCCGGATTTGAGATCCGCGGGCAGAGTCGGGGGATCGTGATCGTAGGTGGGCGCGACAAATCCGCCGCCACCGCCGCGTCCACGCCCTGCTCCGCTGAAGCCGAAGGCACCACGGCCGGAACCACCGCGGCCCCCGCCGGGTCCTCTGCCTTCCTGCGCGAGGAGCGCGATACCGCCGAGCGCGATTGCGCTGAATACCAACCATTTCAGACCGTTCGTCATATGGGCTCCTATGCGTCGCAGATTTCGATTGCTTTCTCCAGCACGGCGATCGGCTCGTGGCCGGGCCAGGGGCTGTATTCGTGCGAGATGAAGCCGGTGTATCCGAGATCGGCTATGGCCCCGGCGATCGCATGGTAGTTCAGTTCCTGGGTTTCGTCAATGTCATGCCGGCCCGGGTTGCCGCCGGTATGGAAGTGCCCGATCCACTGGTAATTCGTGCGGATGTTGCGGATGATGTCGCCATCCATGATCTGGGCGTGATAGATGTCGTAGAGAATTTTGACCCGCGGCGAGTTCACGCGCTTCATTACGTCGACACCCCAGGCGATGTGGTCGAACATGTAATCCGGATGGTTCACCTTGCTGTTGAGGTATTCCATGCAGATCGTGATGCCCTTATCCTCGGCGTGGGCTTTCACCTTGTTGAGGAACTCGACGCAATTATCGGCGCCTTCGTTGTCGGCCTGACCTTTGCGGGTTCCGGAGAAAGTGATGATGTTCGGGATCCCGTTGGCAGCCGCCACATCGATCGAGGTGTGCATGGCCGCTTCCAGCCGGTCGTGATTTTCTTTCTTGTTCAGACCATTGCCGATGCCGGCGCCATCGCGCGGCTGGTACATGCTGGGGGTGAGACCGTGCTTTTTCAGGATCTCCCACTGCTCGGGCGTGTTGATGAGGTCGTAGCCTTTGATACCGAGGCGCGCGGCTTCGCGGCATTGCTCATCAAGCGTGCCGAGCCGGCCAAATACGCCGCCGGTGACGCCCTGCTTGATGCGGCCTTTGCGCGGCGCCGGCTGGACATTGGAAGGCGGCAGGGGTTGCGGCGGGCCACCGCGTCCGCGGCCACCACGGCCGGAACCTCCGAATGCGGGCGGCGCTCCGGCGGGAGGCGCCTGCTGAGCCAGCAGGACAGGGGTAGCGGCTACGGCCGGCAGGAAATCTCTGCGACGCATACTTTTTCGTTTCTCCTTTTTCGGACCAAAGATAGTCTATCGCCGATAGCGCATCGGGACAAGATTTCTCTGCTCAAAGCTTGGGGTGGATCAACAGGAGATGATCTCCTGCCGATCCACCCCTCCGTTACAACGAAGATGCGCTTCGGATCAGAACTCGAAGCGAAGTACGCTCGCCAGAATACGCGCGGGACGCGTGTTGTTCGGAACGCCGAAGTTGTTGTTGATCTGGGTACCCGAAGCGTTGAACGTCGCGGTGGTGTTGATACCGCTGAATTCCGGGTGGTTGAACACGTTATAGCCTTCGAAGCGAACCACGAAAGCTCTCCGTTCGGACCCGACCGGGAAGCGCTTGGCCAGATTTACATCGAAGTTGGTCCAGCCCGGCCCGCGCAGAATGTTGACGCCTGCGTTGCCGATGGTGCCAACCGCGGGCTCGGCAAAAGCCGCGATGTTGAATTCCACCGGCAGGCCGGTGACGCTCTGGTTCGGGGGCGCGGCGTGCGCGTCGCC
>CAZPZE010000860.1:0-2829 GCA_964590625.1 uncultured Solibacteraceae bacterium | reverse complement strand
TCCATCCCGATCAGCACCGGATGATGCGCCGCGTCCCGGCTCTTCAGGTCCTCCGCCAGCGCAATCCCCAGAGCCGTTACGGTGCGCGGGTCGAGCGGCGGCTTCCCGGCTGTTCCGCGGATGCCGTCCGTTCCGAATAATTGTTTTCCCATGTATGTTGTGTCTAATGGGCCGTTGGTGCGACCCGAACTCTCACTTTAACGCGCGGAGTGCTTGCAGTCCGAAGCTCAGGATCCCCAATGTAAGTCGCCAGAACCTGCTCCGGGTCTTTCACGACCCTTGACAAATCGAATGGATCCGTGCGCGCTTTGTGCGTCTCGCGCACGTGGCTCTCCGGACCCGTAACCACCAGTTCGGCTGGATCCACAATCACCTGAGCAATTGAAAGACCAGGCGGAAGCTGACCGGAATAAGCCACGTCCACCTGCACTTTCCCCGTGATCTGATGCTCGAACCGAAACCGCAGTTGCTCCGGAATCACCCGCAGCAGCGTGACGCCCCGCGGAGGGCGCACCTGGTCACCGGTCAGCGTGAATGTGCGCTCGCCCGGCGAGTGCACGCTCGAAAAATCGATCACCGCCGCCGTGCGCGCTTCCTGCATGGCGCCCAGCCGGCTCGCCGGTCCGCGCGCCTCCACTTCCACCGAATCCACCGGCGTCGAGCTGATCACCAGATCTTTCGGCGAATTCTTGTAATCCACCGGAATCGAAATGATCGTCGAAAGTTCCGGCTCGCTCGCAATGTTGAACCAGAGACCGCACGCCGCACACAGCGCCAGAACCTTCAGCCCGAAATTATGCGTGACCAGCGATTTCAGCGTGGCGGCCGTCATCGGCCCACCTTCTCATGTTCCCGCTGCGATGTCTCCACCGGCGCGTGTCCATGCGGTGACCGCGAGGGTGTCTGCGTCAGCGGACCCTTCACACCGAAATGCCGCCGGATCCGCAGTTCCGCCCGCTCGATCGTCACCCCCTGCTCGATCTCGCCTGCGGAAGCAATCGAAATCGCGCCGCTCTCCTCGCTCACGATAAGCGCCAACGCGTCCGATTCCTCCGTGATCCCGAGTCCCGCGCGATGCCGCGTCCCCAGCCGCGTCGTCACTTCCGGCCGCACGCTCAGCGGCAGAAAACACGCCGCCGCGGCAATCCGGTCCTTCTGGATGATCACCGCGCCGTCATGCAGCGCCGTCCCCGGCATGAAAATCGAAAGCAGCAGATCGCGCGAAACCTGTGCATCCAGCCGCACTCCGCTCTCGATAAACGTGCGCAGCCCCACATCCCGTTCAAGCACGATCAGCGCGCCCATCTTATCCCGCGCGAGCGAAGAAATGGCCAGCAGGATTTCGTCCGTCGATTCCGGTGCGTGGTATCCGCCCAGGAGCCGCCGCCTGCCCAGCCGGCCCAGCGCGCGCCGGATCTCCTGCTGGAACAGCACCACCAGCGCAATCATCGTGAACGGCGCGAGTGACGACAACATCGACCGCAGCGTCTCCAGCCCCATCCGCGCCGCCACCTGATAAATGATGATGATCGTGACGATCCCGGCCAGAATATGCGCCGCGCGCGTGCCGCGCACGATCTGCAGCACCTGATACAGCACGAACGCGACCGCCAGAATGTCGATCACGGCGGTCCAGGTGAGCCGGGGAAACTCGTAACTGATCTGCGCCGCAAGCATCGGGGGAACTGATCTCATTGTAACGAAATGAGATTCAGGTTTTCGCCCCTCAGGCGGCAATTTTCATGGCCAGCAGCGTCATATCGTCGTACTGCCTGGCGTTTCCGGTAAAAGCGTCCGCTTCCCGGAAAATCGCCTCCACCGTATCACGCGCGGAACCATCCGCCGCCGCCCGCGCCGCCGCCAGAAACCGCTCCTCCTCCCACTCCTCTTCCCGCTCGTTCTGGGCCTCGCTGATGCCGTCCGTATAGCCGATAAACAAATCTCCCGGCTGCATCTGGAAAACTTCCATCGTGTAGCTGGCGGCCGGCAGCAGCCCCACCACCGGACCGTTAGCCTCCAGCCGGATCACCACGTCCCCCCGAAGAATCACCGGCGCGTTGTGGCCTGCATTCACATACGTGAACTTCCGCGTCGCCGGATCGAATTCCCCATAGAAAAACGTCGCATAACGGTTGCTCTGAGACGACTCATAGACCAGCTTGTTCACATTCCGCATTAACTCCCCGAGGTCAGAGACCCCCGCCAGCGTCTGCCCTCGCAGGCATGCCTGTAAACTCGCCATCAGCAGGGCCGCCGCGACTCCCTTCCCCGAAACATCCCCGATCGCCACGCCAATCCGCCCGCCGTTCAGCTCGATGAAATCGAAGTAATCGCCACCCACGCCGCGCGCCGGCCTGCAAAACCCAAAACAATCCACGCCCGCGAGCTTCGGAAACTTCTGCGGAAACAGCCGCTCCTGCACCTCGCGCGCAATCTCCAGTTCTCGATTCAGCACCTCCCGCTGCGAAGCCTCCGCCGCCAGCGACGCCGCCAGCCGGCTGTTGTGCAGCGCCATCCCCGTCTGCACCGCAATCGTCTGCAGCAGCCGCAAATCGGTCTTCGAATAAGGTTCGTCGGATTTCTTCGGCCCCAGGCTCATCACGCCAATGATTTCCGAGTCACCGCTTCCCTGCCCGCGCAGCACCAGCAAAACCTCGGATCGCATGAACGCCAGCGTCTGCAGCTCCGTCGTGTCCAGCGTTCGCATCCAGGGCTGCGGTTTATCGAGATAGACCTCCAGCGGCTGCGGCTGGCCGCCCGGCAAACTCAACAGATGGCTGCCGGCGGGAATATCCATCGGCTCGCCGCCGCGCGTCGAATAACGGGTCC
>CAZPZE010000859.1:0-2167 GCA_964590625.1 uncultured Solibacteraceae bacterium | reverse complement strand
GGCAGCCCAAATATCTAACGCCGCGAGCGTCAGGAGTTTTTCCACGCCGCGCCGAGCGCGGGCCATAACGTCCACACTTTCTGTTTCACGCTCGGTTTGACGGGCTGCCGGATTCGCGAGGCCTTCACATCGACCGCAACCGTATCGATCAGGTTGCCGGACTGGTTCGCCAGGGTCCAGCCAGAATTATTGTGTCAAATCGGCTACCGCTCCGCCATCCTGACATACAGTGTACGTACAATAGGAAGAGGGAATCTAATGGCATCCGCACTGGCTCGAAAACGAAAAGACCGACGAATCAATCTGCGGGCGACGTCCGTGCAGGAGTCACTCATCCGCGCGGCGGCCGACCGGCGCGGCGTCAGCCTGACGGAGTTCGTGCTGGAGAGCGCCTGCACGAAGGCCGAGGAAGCCATGGCCGATCAGGTGCATTTCGTGCTCTCGCCCCGGCAGTGGAAAGCGTTTGATGACGCACTTGAACGTCCTGCGCGGGTCAAGCCTCGTCTACGCAAGCTGCTGACCGAGCCCTCCGTCCTGGAAAGCCGTTGAGGTGAACCGCCGTCCGCTGACCGGGCCCGAAAAGCTCACCAGGAGCCACCAGTTGGAGGAATTCTCCTGCGGCGTCGAATCCCTCGATGGCTGGCTCAAGCGCTTTGCGTGGGTCAACCAGCAGAGCGACCTAACCACCACGTATGTTGCGCACCGCGCCGGCCGCGTTGCCGGGTACTATTCGCTCACGGCGGGGAGCGTAAGCCGTGACGACGCGACCGCGCGGGTAGCCAAGGGAACTCCGAATCATCCCATCGGCGTGGTGCTGCTTGCCCGTCTCGCCGTCGATGTTTCCGAACAGGGGTCCGGGCTGGGGCGTGCGCTGTTGAAGGATGCGCTGCTTCGCGCCGTATCGGCAGCGGACATTATTGCCGCGCGCGCGGTGCTGGTACATGCCCTGAACGAGGACGCGCGAGGTTTTTACATGCGGTTCGATTTTGAACCCTCGCCTTCCCATCCTCTGCATTTGATGCTGCTCATGAAAGATATTCGCACTTCCGGATGACAGCAGCACCAGAATCGCCGAAAGCGGCGTCGTCCGGATCTCCGGGAATTTCCCTGATGAGTCGATATCCATTCGTCCACGCTTTGGTTGGGTATCTGATAGTCCAGGAGCGAGCGAGATCGGATTTCCAATCGGAATTATCATGTCAGATCCGGGCGGGCACGGAATAGTCGATAATTAAAGGCGGGCAGAGCGATGACCATCAGTGTTGACCTTAGTCCAGAGACCCGGGCCGAATTAGGACGTCAGGCGGCGGCGCATGGCCTTGATATAGGGCAGTACGCTGCGAGTCTGCTGGAAGAAGCCGCCCATGTCCCCGCGGTGCCCGGAACGCTCAGCACGGCTCGATTTGATCGTACACTGCGGGAACTTGGGCAATTCTCCGGCAAGATTCCCCTGCTGCCGGATGATGCCCTGACACGCGAGAGCCTGTACCGGGATCACGACTGATGCCGGATGGCGACGCCTGTCTGATCGACAGTAATATTCTGCTCCGAATCAGCAAGGATGACGATCCTCAGTGCGCGATGATTGGCCGCGCTCTCCGAACCTTGCTCGACCGCAACATGCGGCTATGCTATACGTCGCAAACGCTGGGTGAATTCTGGAACGTCGCGACGCGGCCTCCCGACAAGAACGGATTCGGCCTGAGCGTTGCGGAAGCGGACCGTCTGGTAAGAGTCATCGAGCGTGATTTCGAATTCCTGCCCGACAGCAGAGACGTCCATGACCGGTGGCGGTCCCTACTCGTCGCGCATGATATTCACGGCGTTCAGGTGCATGACACACGGCTGGCGGCGAGCATGTACGTGCACCGAGTTGGGCAGTTACTGACTCTCAATGTGCGTGACTTCCGGCGTTTCGACGGACTCCGGGTTCTTCATCCGAGTGAATTGCAGGTGTAAGGAGGTCGTGTCGACCGTTTGGCGCCTTAGTTTGGCATAGGCTTTTCGGCGCGGTCGATAACGAATGTCTCGACGGGGCCTTTTGAGCGCTCGAGTTTGAGGCCGGCATTCCGGAGGTAGTCTGTGAATGATGCGGTTTGGTCTCCTGAGTATTTCGGTTCGAGATCCGGCTGGGGCTGCCTGTAATCGTAAAAGCCCGTGATTCCAG
>CAZPZE010000858.1:0-4725 GCA_964590625.1 uncultured Solibacteraceae bacterium | reverse complement strand
GTGGGTCCGGATCGCGATTATCTGACGGCCATGATCGTGCCGGGCGCGGGCGCGTCGCCAGGTGAAATCCGGACTGCCCTGCAGGTGCTGGCGCAATCGGCAACAGGGAGTTCGACGCAGGTGCGGCGCGCCGTGATTCTCGTGGAGCCGCCATCGATCGAAGCGGGCGAGATGACGGACAAAGGATCACTCAATCAGCGCGCAATGCGCGAAAGACGGGCAGCGCTTGTGGAAGCGCTCTATGCCGACGCGCCGCCTTCTCATGTGATCTGCGTACAGGAAGGAATCGGAGCGACGTTATGAGCGGAAAGATGGATGTGGCCAGCCTCAAGGCGATCGACGTGCATGTGCATCTCGAGCACACGGGCCAGGCCGCGGGCGCGGATGTTGCGGCGGAGAAATATTTCGGCGCGAGCGGCGCGCCGCGCGAGCGGAATGCGCTCGCGGATTATTACCGGTCGCGCAACATGGCGTTCGTGATTTTCACGGTGGATGAGCGGCTCACCGGGCGGCCGATGGTGCCGAACGACGAAGTGATTCAGTTCGCGCACGACAATGCGGATGTCGCGATTCCGTTCGCCAGTATTGATCCGACGCGCGGTCCCGAAGCTGTGCGCGAGGCGCGGCGTCTGATCGCAGCGGGGGCGCGCGGACTGAAGCTGCATCCGCCGCTGCAGCAGTTTTCGCCGAATGATCCGCTGGCCTATCCGCTTTATGAAGTGTTCGCGGATGCGAAACTGCCGGTACTGTTTCACACGGGGCACAGCGGGATCGGGACCGGAATGCCGGGCGGCGGCGGGATCCGGCTGAAGTACGGGAATCCGATGGCGATCGATGATGTGGCGGTGGATTTCCCGGGTTTGCCGATCATCCTCGCGCATCCGTCATTCCCCTGGCAGGATGAGGCGATTTCGGTTTGCCTGCACAAGCCGACCGTGTATATCGACCTTTCGGGCTGGTCGCCGAAATATTTTTCCGCGACGCTCGTGCAGTACGCGAACAGCCTGCTGAAGAACAAGGTGCTGTTCGGATCGGATTATCCGCTGCTGACGCCGGACCGGTGGATGGCGGATTTCGAGAAGATCGGGATCAAGGACGAAGTGCGGCCGCTGATTCTGAAGGAAAACGCGGTGCGGCTGTTCGGGCTGAGTTAAAGCACGCGCCAGAAGCGAATCGCGACGTAATCGGGGAATCGTTCGCCGTCGCCGATGAAGATGGCGCGGGTCATCCATTCGAGATCAGGAATGGCGGTTTCGAAAACCGGCGTTGTCCGGAAATAGTATTCCGATTTCTCGACCGGAATGCCCTCACGCAGCTTGCGCAGAACTTCCGGTGATCCGTGCCGAAACGCCCGGTTGCGGACATAAATCAATCCGCCCGATTCGGTTTCGAGTGTATAGCGCGCGTCGAGTTCGGCCGTGTTGTCCGGGCGAACAATCTGCCAGTCGGCGCCGCCGGGCAGCACGCGGCCACGCAGGCTGGGCCCTTCAAACGTGCCGCCGGTAATTGTAATGATGCGGCGTTCGCCGGCGGGCACGCGGCCGACCTCGAGCGCCGGGCCAACGGTCACCCGCGCTTCCATCACGAATTCCAGACCTGGAGCACTGGACATCGAAGAGTCTATTATCAAGCAATGGTGGCAGATTGGTGGCGCAGAGCCGCCGCGCCCTTCGTTCTTCTGCTGATCGTCATCGGCTTCTTCTGGAAGCTGCTCCTTACCAATCAGTATTCCTGGCTGCAATCGCCGGATCTCGCGTATCAGGTGCTCCCATGGCTTCAGTATCAGGCGGCGCAGTTCCATCAGCACGTGTTTCCGCTGTGGGACCCGCGTGAATTCGCGGGGCAGTCGCTGATTGGGCAGGATCAGCCGGGGCTTCTCTATCCGCTCAACTGGATTTTGTTTTCGCTGCCGATGCCTGGCGGACGAATCAGCGTTCACTATCTGAACTGGTATTACATGCTGATCCACTACATGGGCGCTCTGTTCTGCTACTGGCTCTGCCGCGATCTGGGGCGCAGCGAAATTGCGTCCGTCGCAGGAGGCATTTCGTTCGGACTCGGCGGTTATGTGGGGAACGTTGACTGGCCGCAGATGCTGAACGGAGCGATCTGGGGGCCGCTGGTTTTTCTGTTCCTGTTCCGCGCGCTGCGCGATGAGCGGCCGAAGACGAATGCGGCGTTCGGCGGGCTGTTTCTGGGAATCAGCTGGCTGGGCGGCCATCATCTCATCCCGATATTTCTTTCGATGGCAGCGATGGGCGTATGGCTCTACTCGTTTTTTGAAGGCGGCTGGCTGAAGCGGCGACGGATCCTCCCCGCCGCGGTTTTTTTCCTGTTCGCCGCATCCACCGGCGCTGTGCAGATGTGGCCCACGTTTTCGTACGGCCACACCGCTGTGCGATGGGTCGGATCAACGCACGATCCGATTGCCTGGAATGAAGTGGTGCCATACACGGTGCACCGGCTGTACGAGTGGAATCCGAAATATCTGATCGGACTGATCGCGCCGGCGTTCGAAGGCGGACTGACGACCTACACCGGCGTTACCGCGTTGGCGCTCGCGGGGCTGGGACTCGCGTACTTCTGGAAAACGAGAGAGGTGCGCCTGCTGTGCGGGCTTGGCGTCGCGGGACTGCTGATCGCACCGGCGAACAATGACGTGTTCCACGGCATTCTCTACAGCGTTTTTCCGATGGTGGAGAAATCGCGCGAGCCGATCTACATGCTCTACTTCTTCCACCTCGCAATCGCCGCGCTGGCGGCGTTCGGGCTTGACGCCGCGATGGAAAGGCGCGGGTCCCTGCGGCGAGTGATTCGGATTCTCGTGGCGTTCGGCTCGGTTCTCTTCTTCATCGTGCTCGGCGTGTTCGTGGCGCACGGGCAGAAGTGGGAAGGCGATGACCGCATCATGATCACGGTGCTGGCGTCGTTCGCGCTGGCCGGCCTCTTCTATCGGCTCAGCCGCGCCGCCGAGCCGCGATACGGAATTCCGGTCCTGATCCTCGCGCTGTATCTGGTGGAACTCAGCAACAGCGGAGCCCTCTACTATCTCCCGAACAAAGAAGAGAAAGACCGCAACGTTTATCTGACGCCCATAGATGACACGAAGGAAGTCGCCGCGTTTCTGGCGCGTCAGCCGGGGCCGGTCCGCGTGTGGACAAATCGGGATGACGTTCCGTTCAACTTCGGCGACTGGTATGGGATCAATGAGCTGTTCGGTTACGAGCCGAGCGTTCCCGCAAACTATTACCGGCTGGAACCGTGGTCGCTGCACGGGCGCCAGATTTTTTCGACCGCCTGGACGGTGAGCCGCAAGCCGGTTTTCGCAGACCAGCATGAGGTCTTTCGTTCCGCGAGCGGCATCGCAGTTTATCAGAATCCGGAAGTAATGCCGCGCGTGTGGACCGTACACAGCGCGATCAAAGTGCACGATCTCGCGGATATGCGCGCGCATTTCCAGGATCCGAATTTCGATGCGCACCGGCAAACGTTTTCTTATGGCGATGCGCCGGCAATTGCCTCATGCGAAGGCGATCAGGTGCAAAGCTCGCGCGAGGAAATCAATCGGACCACGATCAAGGTCGCGATGCAGTGCCGCGGGCTGGTCGTGGTGAGTGAGAATGACGGACCTGGCTGGGCCGCCACAGTAGACGGCGCTTCGACGCCGATCTACGACGCCTATACGACGCTCCGCTCGGTCGTAGTCGGGCCAGGCACGCACACGATCGAGATGCAGTACCGGCCGCTGAGCTTTCGCGCGGGCGCGGCGGCATCCCTCATGGCCCTGCTGGCCGCACTGACGCTGGCTTTCCGCGTTAAGCGTCAATCGCACCGCGCAGCAGTTTAGCCAGATCTTCCTCGCGCAGCGCTGTGCTGATGAAAAGCTCCTGCCTCGCGCCGTTGGCCAGCGCAATCGCTTTCCACCCGTTGGTCACCGGCACCGTGATCCGGATTCGCACCGGACCTTTGGCGTCGCGCACCGGGCGTATCACGCCTGGAATCACCGAGCGAATCTGCTCGCTGACCACAAGCCTTTCAAGGACAGGGCGAAGGCTCTCGAGAATGCTGTGTTCGATCTTGAGCTTGCCTTGCGCGGTTCGCAGCCGGAAGGACATGCCCGTATCGTAACCTGCCTTCGCTCGGCCGGGCGTTTACCTCACGAACTGCGAAACGGCGATCAGCCCCCCGACGACCACCATCGAGATGGCGCTGATCGCCAGATAGTGAAGCATCTTTTCGCGAGGCGAGACGTCTTTCTTTTCGTCCTGCTCGATTCTCTCTTCAAGGCTTTCAAACATTGTTTTTCCCTCTCCGTCAAAGTCCAATCGCCTGACTACCAACTGGCCAAATAGTACTCCTGTACCGAGGCAAAAGGAAGGGGTGGCCGGCAGTCAGCCGGCGGGCCGGTTGCGGGTTCCGGGTTGGAGAGCACCATGCGGTTCCCGCGGACCGTGCGCGGGCCGGGAGGGCGGTAACCAGCCCAACGGCCGGTTGCGGATTCCGGCCACCATGCGGTTCCCGCGGACCATGCGCGGGCCGGGAGGGCGGTAACCAGCCCAACGGCCGGTTGCGGGTTCCGGGTTGGGGAGCACCATGCGGTTCCGCGGACCGCGCGTGGGTCGAGGGCCGGTTGCCGGTTCCGGATCGGGGAAACCATGCGGTTCCCGCGCACCGCGCGCGGGTCGGCGGGCGGACCATAGCCGTCCTGAAACAGAGCAGCCCCTA
>CAZPZE010000857.1:0-1939 GCA_964590625.1 uncultured Solibacteraceae bacterium | reverse complement strand
CGATGGGGCTGCAGATCGATTGCGGCTGTTTCGGACCCGGCGAAGCCCTCGGCCCGAAGACACTCGCGCGCGATTTCAGCATGCTCGCGCTCGCCGTCGGCGTCACCATTGGATCGTTCCGGATGAAACGCGAGCCGGAGGCGGTGCCCTCATCGCCTGCCGTCGCATAGAATACAAACTGAAATGCGCAGAATCATTGCAATTCTTCCTGCCCTGGCGCTCGCCGCCGGTCTCTCTGCTCAAGCGCCAAAGGCGTCCGTAGCGGCCTCCAAAATGGCCACCAAGGCCTCCCCGAAGCCCGCCGCTGACACTCCACGCCCCGCCGGCGAATTTGTCATCCACATGGTGGATGGCTCGCAGAAGCTCCTCAGCTCTTACCGGGGCAAGTTCATTGTCATGGCGTTCATGTTCACCACCTGCCCCCACTGCCAGCATACGTCGGAACTTCTCGCGAAGATCCAGAATGAGTACGCGTCCAAAGGCGTCCAGATTCTCGGCGTGACGGTTGACAAAGACGCGAGACAGGGCATCCCGACGTTCCTCAAGATCACCGGCGCCAACTTCCCCGTCGGCTATGCCGACTCGCAGCTCGCTCTCAAGTTCATGCATGTTTCTCCGGACAAGGATTGGTTCGTGCCCATGCTCGCCTTTATCGATCAGAAGGGCATCGTGCGCTCGCAGTATGTGAGCTTCGGTGAGGGTGGCCCGGCCGACCAGTTTCTGGAAGCTCAGGATGGCGATCCGGCGAAAGGCGACAAAGGCAGCATCCGCCGCGAGATCGATAAATACCTGAGCCCGGGCGCCTCTGCCGGTTCCGGCAGACGGGCCGCCGCGAAGTAACACTCATAACGATGCAGAGCACCATACTCGGCATCACCTTCCGCAACCCGGTGCTGGCCGCCTCCGGCACCTTCGGTTACGGCATTGAATTCGAGCAGCAGGTCGATCTCAACACGCTCGGCGGCATCATCGTCAAAGGCCTCTCGCGCGAACCCATCGCCGGCAACGCCGCGCCCCGCCTCTGGGAAGCGCGCGCCGGCATGATCAACTCCGTCGGACTCCAGAACATCGGAGCCCGCGCTTTCGCCGAACAGAAGCTCCCCGCCCTCCGCCGCTACTTCACCCCCATCCTCGCCAACGTCTTCGGCTATTCGGCTGAAGATTACGTGGAAGTCGTCCGCATCCTCAATGACGCGGAAGGTCTCGCGGCCTACGAGCTCAACGTCTCCTGCCCCAACACCAAACATGGCGGACTCGCGTTCGGCGTCGATGAAACCGCTCTCTCCGATCTCGTCTCCCGTGTCAAAGCCGCCTCCACGCGCCCGGTCATCGTCAAGCTCTCCCCGAACGTCACCGCGATCGAGCCCTTCGCGCTCGCCGCCGAGCGCAGCGGCGCCGACGCTATATCGCTCGTCAACACCTTTATCTCGCTCGCCGTCAACGCCCGCACGCGCCTGCCGCGCATCGGCGCAGGCTACGGTGGACTCTCCGGACCCGCCATCAAGCCCATCGCGCTCCGCATGGTTCATCAGGTCTCGCGCGTCGTGAAGATCCCGGTCATCGGCATGGGCGGAATCGCCAGCGGCGAAGACGCCGCCGAATTTCTGCTCGCCGGCGCCACTCTGACCCAGGTCGGCACAGCGACCTTCTGGTCGCCGAACGCGCCCGCCCGCATCGCGCGCGAGCTCGAAAACTTACTCCCCGAGCTCGGCGTCACCCACCCATCCGAGCTGATTGGAAAACTGAAGTTATGAAGTTACTCTCCGCGGCCCTCTGCGCCGTCATCGCGCTGACCGCATTCTCCTGCAAAAAAGCGAAGCCGCCGCTCCCCAACGTCACCGCGCCCGCGAATTTCAAAGTCGATTTCGACACCACCAAAGGCCACGTGATCGTCGATATCGACCGCGCCCTCGCCCCCATCGGCGTCGATCGCTTCTAC
>CAZPZE010000856.1:0-4770 GCA_964590625.1 uncultured Solibacteraceae bacterium | reverse complement strand
TGAAGCTTCAACTTTAACATGACGCTCGATTTGCTCCATGCCGTTACGGGCGGCCGCTCGCTCACTGAACAGGAAGCGGAAAACGCCATGCGCGCCCTGCTCGCCGGCGAATCCACGCCGATTCTGACCTCGG
Organism: uncultured Solibacteraceae bacterium; assembly: GCA_964590625.1. GTDB lineage: Bacteria > Acidobacteriota > Terriglobia > Bryobacterales > Bryobacteraceae > BOG-234. The sequence goes on along the minus strand of CAZPZE010000856.1, from coordinate 4,637 downwards.
CATTTCTCACGGCATTACGAATGAAAGGCGAAACTGCGGACGAACTCACCGGTTTCGCCCGAGCCATGCGCGCTGCCTCCATACCGCTGCCAATCGATGCATCGATGCGGCCACTGCTTGACACCTGCGGAACCGGTGGCGGCGGCAAGGGCACCTTCAATATTTCGACGGTAACTGCGATTGTGGTCGCCGGCGCCGGGATGCGCGTCGCGAAGCACGGCAATCGATCGATTTCCAGCCAGTGCGGCAGCGCCGATCTGCTCGAATCGCTCGGAGTGAAGACGAGCGTCAGCCCGGAAGTCGCGGCCCGAGCCATCCGCCAGGCGGGAATCGCGTTCCTTTTCGCCCCGGCTTTTCACACCGCGATGAAGCACGTGCAGCCTGTGCGCCTCGAATTGAAGATGCGGACCGCGTTCAATTATCTGGGGCCGCTTTCGAATCCGGCTCGCGCGGAGGTGCAGGTGACCGGCACGTGGTCGGAAGACGCCGCGGAGAAAATCGCCGGCGCGCTCGCCCGGCTGGGCCTGCAGCGCGGATACGTTGTCCACGGCTCCGATGGACTCGGCGAACTCACCGTCACCGGCCCTGCCCGCGTGTTCCACGTGCACGCCGGCGCGGTCACGCCGATGACGCTCGCTCCGGAAGATTTCGGCCTCCCGCACCATCCTTTTGATGCGCTGCTCGGCGGCGACGCGGCCCGAAACCGCGCCATCGCCGAAGCAATTCTGCGGGGCGATCCCGGCGCTCCGCGCGATATCGTGCTCATGAACGCATCGCTCGCGCTGGTCGCATCGGGCAAGGCGTCAGACTGGAAGTTGGGCGTTGCCATGGCGGCTGATTCAATCGATTCCGGAGCTGCGCTCCGGAAGCTGGCGGCGCTCCGAGAGGCAATGGCTTGAGAGCGGTATTCGGCTGCGTGATTCTGGCGGCCGCGCTTTTGCTGGGCGGGTGCGGTTCGGACGACGAGCGTGCGCCCTCCATCGGTGATGCTTACATCGGGCCCGCCACACTGAATCTTCGTAAGGAAATCGATACGAAATCGCCCACCGTCGCGGTGACGCATCACGGCGATCACGTCGAGATCGTGGGCCGGCGCCGCCTCTGGTACAAGGTCCGGACCGACAAGGGCATCGAAGGCTGGACTGAAGACCGCCAGCTTCTCGATAAAGCCCAGATGCTGCGGATCAGAAAGCTCGCCGAGCAGACCGCCGGCCCTCCTTCGCAGGGCAAGGCGACGACGTACGATCTGCTCAACGTGCACTCTGAGCCCAGCCGCACCTCCACCAGCTTCGTTCAGGTGAAGGAAAAGGAAGTGTTCGAGGTGATCGCGCACCGCGTGACGGCTCGGAACACCAAACAGCCGAAACGGCAATTAACGCACCCCACGCCGAAATCAACCGCGCCGCCGAAGAAGGCGAAGAAAGACGCCGTTCCGCCTCCACCCGGCCCTGCTGCGCCCGAGCCGCCTGTCGACTGGATTGCGCTTTCAAGGGAACGCGGCGTCGATGCTGACGCCGATACGCCGCCCGTCGCGCAGGATGACTGGTCGCTGATTCGAACGGCAAGCGGACAGACCGGATGGGTGCTTACCAGCCGCGTCTACATGCTGATTCCCGATGAGGTCGCGCAATATGCGGAGGGCCATCGCATCGTGTCGTACGCTTCCATCGGCAAGATCGACGACAACGGGCAGCAGAAAGACATCTGGCTCTGGACGACCATTGAATCGCTCGGCCAGGATTACGACTTCGACAGCTATCGCGTTTTCGTCTGGAGCCTGCGGCATCATCGGTACGAAACCGCCTACATCCAGCGGCGCGAGCGCGGGTATCTGCCGGTTCTGGCGAAAGAAGGCTGGTTCTCCGTCTGCGTGGAAGACAAGAACGGCGCGCGAATTCGACGGGATTACGCTCTTGCCGGGTATATGGTGCGGCCGGCGGGAACTCGCGCCTGCGAAGTAAAACCCCGCACCGAAGCGGATGACGTGAACGCTTTGCCCGTCCTTCCTCCGCCCACCGCGCCGGTTGTGGAGAAAAGCATCACTGACAAAATGAAGGCCAAATGGCACCAGTGGTTCAGCAAGAGCACGAAGAAATAGAATCGAACAGCTGCTGTGGGGCAGGCTGTCAGCCTGTCGGCCGACTGCCAGTCGGCCGCAGATTCACAATCTGCCCCACTCTAGTGGGCGAAGAGGCTGCTCGATCCGAGTTCCGTCACCATCTGATTCAGCAACCGAACCGCATCCTCCGGCAATAGCAGCCGCTGCTGCACCATCGCATTCGCCTGTTTCACCGCCGCCGCGTAATACGCTGCCGCACTCGGATATCGCTCTTCGATCGACAGCCGCGGATCCCCATCCGCCATCCGCTCCGCCTTCGTCCGCGCGAACGGCACATATCCCGCTGCGAGCGATTTTTCCCGCCCCGCCAGCGGCCCATCGGGAATCGGATTCCAGCCCGTATACGTCCCGAGCGGCACACGCTGCAGCAGGGACGGCACACCGCCCATCTCATTCCCGTCCGCATCCACTTTCGGCACCAGCGTCGGAATCACGTGCTTGATCACGGGCGGCACATTGCTGATCACGCCAGATTCATCGTTGTACCGGAAACCCGGGCCGTAATCGTAATCGAGCACCGGATTCACCACGCCATCCGGCTTCGGCGCAAGCGGAATCGCCGGCCATCCGATCGCGGCCGACGTATCCGGCACCAGCGTGCCATCGCTCACCCGCGGATAGGCACTCGGCGGCGGCGCAATTCCGTTCACCACCCAATCGACCAGCGCGACATAAAGCGCGCGATCCGTCTCCTTCTCCGGATTCGGATTCGCCGCGAAAACTTTCGGATCGGCCGACGCCGTCCCCAGCGCAAAACCGCCGCGTCCGCCACCATGCGGCGTGCCCGGATGATAGTAGCGCCGCACATTTTCCGGCAGCGGCAGATCTTCCTTCCCCGTCGTCCCCGCGATCCCGACCGTTCCCCGGCTATACCAGAATTCCGGTCCGCCATACGTCTCCGTAATCTTCGGGCACGTCTTCGTCGCCGTGCAGCGATGCAGTAAACCCCACGCTGGCCGGTCCCGTACCGTGTCGGTGTAATCGCCCCACCACAGCGGACCATCCGAGCTCGGATCATACATCTCCGACATATCGCCCGGCTTGGCGAAACGCACGTTGAAGCCGCCCATCATGCCGGCGATCCGCGCATTCAATCCGTCCAACACGATCCGCCCCTTCTCGTCTTCGTTGAAGCCGAGATTGAGGAACGTCTTCGCCAACCGGCCCGACTGCGAATTCCCCATCGCGATCACATGCGGCACCGTGCCTGCCAGCGGATTCGCGGTCTCCGCATCGTCCTTCTCGCTGTAGCGGAAAAACGAAACCACATCGCGCATCGCCGCCATCCCGACGCCGAGCACATATGGATCCTTCGCGGTATAGACGATCTCATACAGCAGCGCCGGATCGAAACCTTTTTTCAGGCAGATTCGCGAAGGATCGGGCGTGCCGGGAAACGGCGTCGTTCGGCAATCCGCGAAAGCCCAATCGGACGAAGCAATCTCCACCACGCCGCGCTTCACGCCTTCCGGCGATTCCGAAACGGCGGAGATCAGCTTCGCCTTCGACGTATCGAGCGACGCCGGAGTGCGCCCATGGAAACCCGGCAGCGATTGGGTGTTCCCGGTTCCGCCGAGGATGCGATCCCACACCGGCCCTGTGACGCCGCGCGCCACCGGAACATCGATGCCCTCATGATCCGACCCATCCGTGAACAGCGGAATATCGCCCTGCCAGCCGCTCCACAGCACCGCCTGGCCGAGCTTATAGAGGAAGCCGTCGCCCGGATCGCCGCCGACGTGAAATTCCGCCGGGCCGCCATGATTGCTGCGGTTCACGATGTTGTAGAACAACACGCCGGACGACTTTTTCATATCGACCGGCTTCACCAGCGTGAAATTCGTCCGGTATTCCACAAGGCCACGGGCATTACGCGGAGCCTTGTCGATATCGGTGATCAGCGCATTCCGCCGGTCCTTCGGATCGATCTCGCCGCTCGCAATACCCTTGATCTTTTCGAACTGCCCCGCCGCCCCGAACGGCTGGCCGTTAAACGCCGCAGCCCGCGACTTAATCTCGATCCTGGTGACCCGCGCCTGTACCACCGGCGCAGCCAGACAAAGCAGCGCAACCCACCAGAATCGTCGCCTCATTTTTTCACCCACCTCGTCGAGACCTTTTTAATCCGCTCTACTGCCTCCAGCAGATTAGGCAGCGAATTGGCATAGCTGAACCGGATATACCCATCGCCCTGCGCGCCAAACGCGCCGCCATTCAGACAAGCGACGCCCGCCTCGCTCAGCAGATAATCCGACAACTCTTTCGACCCGATCCCGGTCGCCTGGACGTTCACAAACGCATAAAACGCTCCACCCGGCAGCGGACAGCGGAAACCCGGAATCGTATTCAGCCCCGCGCAGAACGCATCGCGGCGCCGGCGGAACTCCGCCGCCATCTGATCCACGCAATCCTGCGGACCTTCGAGCGCCGCAATCCCCGCGCGCTGCGTAAATGTCGCGGTGCACGAATTCGAATTCACCATCAGGGTATTCACCGCTTCCGCCAGCCACAGCGGCAT
>CAZPZE010000855.1:0-1759 GCA_964590625.1 uncultured Solibacteraceae bacterium | reverse complement strand
TCTTCGATGGAATCGTCGAGATCCGCTTCTTCGATGAAGACGAGCGGCGTATCGAGCAGGCGTAACTGCCGCCGTCCCGCGCCACGCGCCAGTTGCTGCATGTGGGCGCCTTCTTCGGAGAGGCGCGAAGCCACCCCGGGTACTGGCAGAGCGGCCAGTTCGCCGAATGTCCGGATGCCCCACAGATCCACGGTTCGGGCGAACTCCGGCGACCCGCCCAGCAGATAAACGGGCAATGGCGCCAGAATCGCGGCCGCGCGCTTCGGCGAAACGATCGTCACCCCGCGAATGCCGCGCGCCGCATGCACCGCCGCATCGGGATTGGCCGCAATCGCGAGGTTCGCGTCAATGCCGACCCTGCGCTGAATTTCCTCCGCCAGCTTTTCGGGCGAGCCATAGAGTGATCGCAGGCCGCGGACATCGAACACGACGGTATCGGGCGAAGTCTCTTCGATCAGCGGTGAGAAATGCGCGGCACATTCGAGCAGCAGCGAGCCATTTCCCGGCGCATGCAGACACGCAAACATGGGTCACCGCGCGATGCTGAAAGCGACCTTCTGGCCGCGATGCTCGCGGATACACTCCGCCGCCGCTTCGAGGCCATCGAGAATGCAGCCCGGCAGCCAGCCGCGCCAGACCGGACGAGCGCCGCCCAGATCCACCTTGAGGGCCGCGCAGGATTGCGTATGGCTTTGGCGCGCCAGCACCAGCAGCGCGGTTCGCGTATTCTCCACCGCGTGACGAAGCCGGAACCAGGATGCCATCGGGATGCGGTGCACGGTTTTCACCGGCAGATCGCCCAGATCCATGGCGACCAGTCCGAAGCCGCCGCCCTGAACGAGCAGATCCGCGGCTTTGAGGGCATGCTCGGCGTTGCCGCCGCATCGCACCCAGAGCACCTGCGAAAGATGCACGCCGGCCGCTGCGGCGCTGGCGGGATCGAAGCGGTCGCCGGCATCGATCAGGGCGCAGAATTCCTGGCGGGCGCACACCTCCGCCATCAGGGAATGGAGCAGGGAAGTGCGGCCCGACGAAGCCGGCCCCGCGATCTCGGTCAGGGTGCCGCGCGGGATCTCCCCCACGGCGGACGGCAGAGCCTGGTAAGCGGACTTCCTGAGGTCGAAAGCGGCGTCGCAGCGGTCGCCCAAAGCGGACTGAATCTGTTCCCGAAGCAGTGCGGCGGATACTGGCATATTCGCCTTATGTTCGCCTATAATGGAGACCGAAGTCAATGCCTCCGGCATATATAGAGTTGCACGCGAGATCGGCTTTCAGTTTTCTGCGAGGAGGAAGCACGCCGGAAGATTACGCCAATGCATGCAATGAATTAGCGCAATCTTCTATGGCATTACTTGATGTGGATGGCGTATACGGATCTCCACGATTTTATAAGCAGATGGGGAAGTTTCAGCTCAAGGCACACATCGGGGCGGAGGTCACCTGTACGGACGGCGCCCGCTACCCTTTGCTGGTCGAAAACCGGCAGGGTTATCAGAATCTCTGCCGGCTGATTTCCCGGATGAAGCTGCGGACCACGAAGCATCCGAAGCCAGGGAAAGAAGCCGCGGTCACGTGGGATGAGCTGGAGGAATTTTCAAAAGGGCTGATCTGCCTGACTGGCGATGAGGACGGTCCGCTGGCGCGCGATCTGAACAAAGCGACCGTCGACCGGCTGCGGCGGATCTTCGGGAAGGACAACGTCTATCTGGAACTGCAGCGCCACTTCCATCGCGATCAGGAAGCGCGCAACCAGGCGGTG
>CAZPZE010000854.1:0-2696 GCA_964590625.1 uncultured Solibacteraceae bacterium | reverse complement strand
GCCGTGGTTCGGGTGCGGGCCTGCTCGCTGAACTATCGCGATCTGGTGGTTTCCCGCGCAGGTTACGGCAAGGCTGTCAAGCCGCCGCTCGTCCCGCTTTCCGATGGCGCCGGCGAAGTAGTGGCGGTCGGCGAAGGCGTTACGCGGGTGAAGCCGGGAGACCGGGTGGCTGCGATTTTCATGCAGCGCTGGATCGACGGTCCGCCGGATGATGCGGGCGCGGCGACGGCGCTCGGCGGCGCCATCAACGGCATGCTGGCGGAGCAGGTTTGCCTCAACGCCGATGGATTGGTTCACGTTCCCGAGCATCTGAGTTTCGAAGAAGCCGCCTCGCTGCCCTGCGCTGCCGTCACCGCCTGGCATTCGCTGTTCGATTCCGGCGGGTTGCGGCCCGGCCAGACCGTGCTCGTTCTCGGCAGCGGCGGAGTTTCCGTTTTCGCCCTGCAGTTCGCGAAGCACGCCGGAGCCCAGGTGATTGCCACCACGTCCGGCCGCGACGGCAAGGAAGAGCGCCTTCGCTCCCTCGGAGCCGATGCCGTAATCAATTACCGGACCACTCCGGACTGGGATCGCGCCGCCCGGGAGTTTACGGGCGGAGTCGGCGTCGACCACGTCCTTGAAGTCGGTGGCGCGGGGACGCTGCCGCTATCCCTCAAATCCGTCCGCCGCGGCGGCCACATTGCAATGATTGGCGTTCTGGCGGGCGGAGGCGAGATCGACCCGCGCTTCATCTTCGTCAGGCAGGCGAAAATCCAGGGAATCTACGTCGGTTCGCGGCGAATGTTCGAAGACATGAACCGGGCGATCGCCGCCTCCCGGATGCGTCCGGTTGTCGACCGCATTTTCGACTTTGCCGAGGCCCGCACTGCGTACGAATACCTGGAGAGCGGCGCCCATTTTGGCAAAGTCTGCATCCGTGTCTGATTCCGCCCGCCCGGTGTGAAACCCGACAGACAGCCGTGACGTAGAGTAGACAAGCGCGGCATTTGACCTGCCGAATGCGCGATATACTGGTGGCAAGTAGGAGTCGGCCTATATGCGTTCCTTTTTCGGGTCGGAACTGTTCGTAAAATCAGCGGCGTGGCGGCAGGGCACCGCGATGTTCGCGGTGATGCTTCTGCTTGTGCCATCGCTGTTTGTCACTCCCGCGTTCGCGAAGGACAAGAAAAAGGATCCCGACGAAATCGGCAATCGCGACGTCGGCAAGGGCCTGAACTTCTACTCGATCGAGAAGGAAATCGCCATCGGCAAGCAGATGGCGCAGGAAGTCGAGCGGCAGGCGAAGATCGTCGACGATCCGGTGATCGCGGAGTACGTCAATCGCGTGGGCCAGAATCTCGTGCGAAATTCGGACGCCAAGGTTCCGTTCACCATTAAGGTCATCGACTCCGAAGAAATCAACGCGTTTGCTCTGCCCGGCGGCTTTTTCTTCGTGAATACGGGCGTGATCGCCAATGCCGATAACGAAGCCGAAATGGCCGGCGTGATGGCGCACGAAATCGCGCATGTCGCCGCGCGGCATGGCATGAAGCAGCAGACCAAGGGTGACATCGTCAACTACGCCAGTATTCCGATGATGATTTTCCTCGGCGGCTGGGCCGGATATGCGATTTATCAGGGCGCGCAACTGGCGATCCCGATGACGTTCCTCAAATTCTCCCGCTCGGACGAGGCTGAAGCCGACATGCTCGGTCTGCAGTACATGTACAAGACCGGTTACGATCCGGAAGCCTTCGTCGACTTTTTTGAGAAAGTGCAGGCGCAGGAGAAGCGCAAACCCGGGTCGGTCTCTGCGTTGTTCTCTTCGCACCCGCCGACGGCCGATCGCGTCAAATCAGCGCAGCTGAATATCCAGAATTACCTGAAGGAACGCCCCGAGTACGTCGTCAGCACGAGCGAATTTAACGACGTGAGAGCCCGCGTGATCGCGATGCATGGACGGAAGTCCATCAGCACCAACCCGAAGGATGCGAACAAGCCGACGCTGCGGCGCAATCCGAACGGAACGATCGATGAGAACGGCCAGGAGCAGGCGCCGGCGCCGGACGCCGATGACCGCCCGACGCTGAAGCGGCGCGATACGCAGTAAGACCGCGAATTCCTCGATACTATAGTCCGGTGCCCACCGTACTGCCCCGGCTGCGCAACGATCTCGACATCATGCCCTCGCCGGTGGAAGACCGGCCAGGGCTGCTGTTGCGCGATTCGCTGCGCTACTCCACCACCATCCTCATCATTCCGCCGGAGCTGATCCCGTGCCTCACGTTCTTCGATGGCGAGAGGACGGATCGCGAGCTCCATGAAATGATGTACCGCGCGTCGGGCGATCTGCGCGCGGGCGAAGTGGGCGATCAGATCGCGGCTGCGCTCGCGAAGGCCGGATTCCTCGAAGACGAAAATTTCGAACGCCTGCGCGAACAGCGTCAGCGCGAGTTTGCGGAATCGCCTGCACGCTTTCCCGCTCATGCGGGATCGGGCTATCCGAATGGAGCGAACGACCTGGCGGAGATCATGCGCCGGTGGATGGCGGGCGATCCGGTTCCGGATGAGACCGCGCCCGTGGCCGCAATCGCCGCGCCGCACGTCAGTCCGGAGGGAGGATTCGAGTCTTATCGCGCCGCCTATGCCCGCCTTGCGCCGGAGTTGCGGGATCGCACTTTCGTCATCCTCGGCACATCGCACTACGGAGCGCCGGA
>CAZPZE010000853.1:0-1979 GCA_964590625.1 uncultured Solibacteraceae bacterium | reverse complement strand
GTATTGATTCGTATAGGCGGCGGAGAAATTGCCGCCGGAGTTGCTGCCGATAACGACCGTGATGTTGTTGGTGTGATCGTTGGCGGTGGCAAAGTCGGCAACGCCATCGTTATCGAAATCACCGACCGCGATGCCATAAGGCCCGGTCCCGGTACCCATGGAAATCGGACTGCCGGAGGATGGCGCGAGAGTTGCGGCAGTCGCCGATTGAATTACCGGAAAGCTTTGCGTGACAGGCGCCGCGGCGCTGATGTTCGTGTTGCCCGGCTGGGTGACCTGGACGGTGCACGTACCGGTCGCGAGGAGCGTGACGAGCGTGCTGGCGGTCTTGCAGACGGAAGGCGTGGTGGAAGCAATGGTGACGGGAAGGTGCGCGCTGGACTGCGCCGAGATGAGAAACGGCGAACTGCCGAATACTTTATGAGGGATGACGCGGAACGTGATCGTCTGCGAACCCGGGTTGACGGCGAACGTTCTGGTCACGGAAGACGCGGGGAGATATGCCGCGTCGCCAGACTGACTGGCGGTAATGGAGCAGGTGCCGACTCCGGTGAGCGCCACGAGCGAGCCCTCGAGCTGGCACACGCTGGGTGAGTTCGAGGTGAAAGTAACGGGCAGGCCGGATGTGGTTGTGGCGTCGCTCGAGATGTCGAAGGGTGAAACTCCGAACGACTGATCGCTCAGGGTGGAGAACGAAATGGTCTGCGAGGCCTGCGTGACGGTGCGGGTAATGGGGCTCGACTGGAAGTATTGGGTGAACTGATCGCCGAGGTAAAAGCCGTAAATCGAATAGGTGCCTGGCGGGAGAGTGGAGACCGTGTCGTGCCACGGGCTGCTGGTTTCCGGGGCGGCGTCAGCGAAGGCGTTCGTCTCGTCGGTGAAGTAAGCGGCGCCGGTTGCAGGACGAAATGCCCCCGCCGGAGAGGTCACCGTCAGGGTCAGATCGATGGGCGTTCCATAAGTAACGGTGGTAGCTGAAGCGGAGGTCAGAGTGCCGGTGACAACCGCCTGAGCGCCCTGCAGGAGCGTGACGGTGTTGGCGGTGGGGTTGAGGGCCGCGATTCCGAGCGCGCCGTTAGAACTTGAATTGAACGCGACGATCGCGTTGACGGCGGTTCCTGTGGGGTAGGAATTGAGCGCGGGCGAGAATGCGCCGGCGCCGTTGCCGAGCAGTAACGTGATGGACCCGCTCGGATCCGCAAATGCGAGGTCGATGTTACCATCGCCGTCAAAATCGGCAGCCGCCAGGGGACCGGCGGTGGATGTGGTTGTGATCGGACTGCCGGTTGCGGCAGTGAATCCGCTGCCATTCCAGAGCAGGACGCTGACCGTATTGCCGGCGGGATTGGAGAGGGCAAAATCGTCAGAGCCGTCATTGTTGAAATCCGCGATGACGATCGACTGCGGCGATGTGCCGACCGCGATGGGGCTTCCGAGTGCGGCAAAGTTACCGGCGCCGTCGCCCTGCAGGACGATTGCGTTGCCCCCACTCGTGTCTGTGATGACGAGGTCGGCGTTACCGTCGCCATCGAAATCGGCGACGGCGATGGAATTCGGGTTCGTGCCGTTGACGGCGGCATTTCCGAGGAGGGTAAACACACCTTGCTGGTTGCCTGTCAGGATTGCGACTTTTCCGAGGCTCGGCTCAGTGACGGCGAAGTCGAGCATGCCATCGCTGTTGAAATCCCCGACCGCGATGCCGCCGGGAGCAGCGGCGAGCGTAATGGGGCTTTGCGCGACCGGAAAAAATCCGCCGGCGTTCAGTAGTACGGTGACAGTGCTGGAGGACGCGCTGATGACGGCGAGATCGGGGAATCCATCATTATTGAAATCGGCTTCGACCAGGCCGTCAATGGAGGAGCCTGCAGTGAAAGGGCTGCCCTGGGCGGGAACGAATGCGCCGGAACTATCCTGCAGGAAAACGGAGATGGTCTGATCGGTGTGGTTGGCCACCGCAATATCGGTGTTGCCATCGCCAT
>CAZPZE010000852.1:0-10301 GCA_964590625.1 uncultured Solibacteraceae bacterium | reverse complement strand
GCTGCTTTCTTCGGGGCTGCTTTCTTCGCTGCCTTTTTGGGGGCGGCCTTCTTAGCCGCTTTCTTCGGAGCAGCCTTCTTCGCGGCGGCTTTCTTCTTTGCGGGAGCCGCGGCCTTCTTTGCGGGAGCGGGAGTCGCTTTGCGCGCCTTCTTCGCCGGCTTTCTCGCAGGCGCCGGGGCAGCAGCCTCAGGAGTCTCTTCCACGACCTCTACGATCTCCGTCACGATCACCGGCTCGGCCGTAACAACGACGATTTCGTCCTCTTCGTCGTCCAGTTGGCTGTCCTCGTAATCGTCCAGCTTGGCGGGTTCGCTCCCGGAGTCCTCATCGTATCCCCGGAAGTCTTCCATCTCGTCTTCGTCCCGGGCTATCAGCTTCAGATCGTCGAACATTCAGCCTCCTGATCGGATTTGATCACCAATAGCATACCTGTTTTTCACGGGTCCGCAACACTGTGCGTGATTTTTTTAGCGGATAATCCGCGCGTTCGTGTGCGTATCGCTCACGAGCGTCGCGTGTGACCTGGCGGTCGACGCCTTGGCCGACGTTTTGTGCACGGTCCGGGCAGATGTGCTGCTGTGCGAACGCGACGCGGTGCGCACCGCTCTTGGCGGGGCGTCGTGATATGCCGCCGGAATCAGCAGCCGGTCACCTTCGTTCAGTGTCGCGCTCTTTTCGATCCCATTCGCGCCGGCGATCGCCAGAGTCGTCGACTTATACCGCTGGGCGATGTCCGCCAGGCTCTCGCCCGGCTCCACCTTGTGCAGCCGCGCCGTTGCGCGGGTGGCTGCGGGGATCGAAGTCAGAGTTTCCTTCACGTCCTCCAGCATCCCTTTCGGGACGTGCAGGTCGTACCCGGCCGGCGCCGTGCCCCGAAGCAGCGCCGGATTGAGCTGCTGCAGTTCCGGAATCGGAGTCTCCGTCAGATCGCTGATCAGACCCAGGTTCACGTTGGCATCGAGCGTCAGCGTGTCGTATTCCACGGGCTTTTCCGGCGCCAGATCGTAGATCCCGTACTCCGGCGCATTCTTGGCCACGATCGTCATCGCCAGGATGATCGGCACGTAGTTGGCGGTTTCCTTCGGCAGTACGCCGCGCGACCGGAGTTCCCAGAAATCCGCATAGCCCGTTCGCTCCACGGCCTTTTCGATCACGCCCGGCCCGCAATTGTACGCCGCCATCGCCAGATACCAGTCGTGGAATTCGTTAAAGAGATCGTGCAGATGGCGCGCCGCCGCCCGCGTGGCTTTCTCGGGATCGAGCCGGTCATCGGTGTATTGGGTCTGATGCAGGCCGTATTCGTTCCCGCGGAACTTTACGAATTGCCACATCCCTTTAGCAGCCGCAACCGAAACCGCGCGCGGCATGAAGCCCGATTCCGCCTGCGCCAGCCGGATCAGTTCCAGGGGAATGCCCTCTTCGGCGAAGATCTTTGCGATCATCGGCTCATAGCGGCCCGCCCGGATCAGACCGGTCTCGATCGTCTTGTGGCCACGCCCACTGAAATAATTGACATAACCCAGAATCGCGTCATTAGTCGTCAGCGGCAGGACCGAGGACGTGTTCTTAATCTGCGTCTCGACCTTATCCTTGATGCGCGGGTCAACAGGGAACGTCATTCCCGAAATGTCGTCGATCGGCGCCTTGTCGAACCCCGGGGTGTCGTCCGTCACTGCCGCGCCCATGGAAGTCAGTTCGTAGCGGTTGATCGTGTCGATCATGTTGTCGAGCGTGTGCTCGTACAGGGTCCGGTTGGTGGGGGAATCGGAACCGCGCAGCATCAGCTCAATCGCTGCGTCAAAATCCGCACGTGCGCGATCATAATCGCTCGCCATGTAAGCCCGCGTCCCACTGCGAAACTTTTCCTCTGCCTGCTGAATCAGAAGATCGGAAGGATTTGGATGAAAGACCGACGTGCCCTGATTCTCTCGAGTCACTTCAGTGAGGTAAGGGAGATGTTCGGTCTCGCTGATATCGGGAAGCATGCCCGCCGGAGCCGGTGTGCGGATGATGGCCGGGAGGAAAGAAGACTGGATACTGGATTGCTGTGGGTAGAGCGGAAGCGCCAGTAAGAACCCACTGAGAGCGGCTGCAAGAGGTCGGCGGTACAGCGCTGGAGTTGTATTGCGACGCCGGGCCATTCAGTCTCCTTCAGGCAGAATTCGAGGTCCGAGGTCCGGACCCGGTAAGGCCTCGGCTCGGCTGGCAATCTCTCGCCCTACAGGCTATCACAGGCCTTCACGGGCCTGTAACCCGTCTTTACACCCGGTTACAAACTTTCGGCAACGAAGCACGAGGACTATTCGTCCTCGGCTTCTTCCTCACCGGTACGGGCTGCTTTCGCCGCCGCGACGATCTTCTCCGCCTGGGGCTGGGGGACGTAATCGTAATGGTCGAACTCCATCGTGAACGACGCCCTGCCCTGCGTCATGGACGTCAGATCGCTTTGATAAGAAAGCATTTCCGACATCGGAACGCTTGCCCGCAGGATCTGCGTACCTCCCTGGGTATCCATCCCGGAGATGCGTCCACGGCGCCCGTTCAGGTCACCCATCAGGTCCCCCGCGTATTCCACCGGGGCGTGTATCTCCACGTTCATTACGGGCTCAAGGAGAGCTGGCTTCGCTGTTGCCATGGCCGCCCGAAAGGCCTTCCTTGCCGCTAATTTGAACGCGAGTTCCGACGAATCCACATCGTGGTATGAGCCGTCGTACACCGTCACCTTGAAATCGACCATCGGATAGCCCGCGAGGAACCCCCGTTCGGCCGTTTCCAAAATCCCTTTTTCCACCGCTGGAATATAGTTTTTGGGAATTGCGCCGCCAAACACTTCATTGGCGAACTCAAACCCACCCCCTCGCGGCAGTGGCTCCATCCTGATCCAGCAGTCGCCGAACTGACCGTGACCGCCGGTTTGCTTCTTGTGGCGGCCCTGCACGTCGGCGTTCCCCCTGATCGTTTCTTTGTAGGGGATGCGCGGCGGCTTGAGCAGCACGTCGACCCCGTATCTCTTCTTCAGCCGGGAAACCACGATCTCGACATGCTGCTGTCCCGTCCCCGCCACGAGGAAATCGCGGGTTTGCGGGTCACGGTAGAAGCGGAGCGAGAGATCCTCTTCCATCAGCTTGTGGAGGGCATTGCCCATACGGTCTTCATCGTTCCGGCTCTTCGCTTCGACCGCGAACGCGATCGAGGGCTCCGGCACCTTCACCGGCGGGAATACGATGGGCGACGCTTTGTCCGTCAGAGTATCGCCGGTCAGCGTTTCCTTGAGCTTGCCGACCGCCCCGATATCACCAGCGTGCAGTTCGGCCACCGACTGGATCGTCTTCCCCAGCGGCGTGCCGATATGCGAAAGCCGTTCCGTCGAGTCACGCTTCGTGTTGAACAGGTTGGCATCGTTCTTAACTACCCCCGAGAGCACCTTAAAGAAGGAGATTCGGCCGGCGAAGGGGTCCGCGGTCGTCTTGAAGACGTACGCTGCGACGGGACCGGAATCCGCGCAAACCCGCTCACTCTCCACGCCATTCACCAGCACCCTGGCCGGCGGACGATCGAGCGGCGAGGGGAACGCCTCCACAATGAGGTCCAGCAGCCGGTCTGAACCGACGTCGTGCAGTCCGCTCATGCAGAGCACGGGGAAGACGAGGTCCTTCCGCATTTCTTCGTCGAGCCCGGCCACGATGTGTTCTTCGGGCAGTGTCCCGGTGTCGAAAAATTCGGCCATCAGGTCGTCTTTGCCTTCGGCCACCAGCTCGACGAGCTCTTCGTGAGCTCTTTTCGCGTCCTCGACATGCGAGGCGGGGATTTCGCCCTCTTTGGACTTCCCGTCGCCATCCGGCACAAAAGTATGGGCTTTCATGTGGACCAGATCCACCACGCCGGTGAAATCCTTCTCGGTGCCGATCGGCAGATGGATGGGAATCGCCGCGCGCCCGAAGCGCTCATGGATGCTCTCCATGGTTCGCTCGAAGCTGGCGCGTTCACGGTCGAGCTTGTTGATCACGATGGCGCGCGGCAGCCCGCGCTGATCCGCGTACGCCCACATTTTTTCCGTGATCGTCTGCACGCCAGCCACGGCGTCGACCACGATCACCAGCGCATCCGCCGCTACCAGGGAGGCGTACGCATCATTCGTAAAGAGATTGAATCCGGGAGTATCGAGAATATTGATTTTGGTCTTTTTCCACTCGGTGGAGGCGATCGAGGTGGCTATGGTCAGCTTGCGCTGAATCTCTTCCTCATCATGGTCGGTGATGGTATTTCCTTCATCAACCCGTGTGAGCCGGCTGGTCGCCCCAGCCGCAAAAAGCAACCCGGCCACTACAGAAGTCTTTCCGCAGTGGCCGTGACCTACAATGCCGACGTTTCTGATGTCCTTCGTCTCGTAAACTTTCACGGATGCCTCCGTTTCCAACGGCATACTATCACAGGAACGGAGCGATGGTCATCGGGTTGTAACGATTCCGTGGCCGTCATCACGAAGCGGCGGTGACCACCGCCGGGCGATATCGCTGGAGAACGGAAATCAGCTTGTCGCGGCTCACGGGTTTGGGCAGGTACTCGGCCGCGCCCAGCGAGAAAGCCATCGTCTGGTTCTCCACCATACTGATCACGATTACCGGAATGTTCGCGAGTTCGGGATTGGCTTTGAGCGCCGTCAGGACGTTCCAGCCGTCGACGCGCGGCATCATCACGTCGAGCGTAATGATGTCCGGCCGCAGACGGCGGGCCAGTTCGAGGCCTTCTTCGCCGCTCGACGCAATCGTCACCATATAGCCGGCTTTGGCGAGATACGCGTGCATGAGTCCCTGAGCGCCTGGGTCATCATCGACGACGAGCACCGAACGCGGGCCCTCGTGATGGATATCGCGGACCGGCGCCGGGATATCGGCCGGATCCGGCGGGCCGGCTTCGGCCGTCATTCCCATGGGGAGACGAACGGTGAACGTTGTCCCGATATCCAGCTGGCTTTCGACGGCGATCGTCCCGCCGAGCATCTCGCAGAACTTCCGCGTGATCGTTAACCCGAGACCCGTGCCGCCGTACTTCCGTGTGGTCGACGCATCGGCCTGAGTGAAAGCATCGAAAATCTTCGTGACACGCTGCGGGTCCATGCCGATCCCGGAATCTTTCACCTGAAAGACGATCCAGTCCCGGCCGTCTTCCTCCTCGCGCCGCACCTGCAGCCGGACCACGCCGTCGTGTGTGAATTTACTCGCGTTACTCAGCAGGTTGAGGAGCGCCTGCCGGACCTTCGTGAGGTCCGACCGCATAGAGCCGATTCCCGGCATCACATCGACCACGAGCTTGTTGGAATTCTGGTCCACCATGGGGCGAATCGTCGCGCAGAGGTCCTGCACCATGCCCGCAATCTCGAAGTTCTCGAGATACAGTTCCATACGGCCCGCCTCGATCTTGGAGAGATCGAGAATGTCACTGATCAGCGCCAGCAGGTGTTTGCCGGCGGCGCTGATTTTGCGCAGATCAGGGAGCGCGCTTTCGAGGCCGAGCTCGGTCGCCTCATCGATCACCATTTCGGTGTAACCAATGATCGCGTTCATCGGCGTCCGCAGTTCATGACTCATGTTGGCGAGAAACTGGCTCTTCGCCTGATTGGCCGATTCGGCTGCTTCCTTCGCGGCTCGCTGTTCGTTGGCGATTTCCACCATCAGCCGGTAGCGCTCTTCGTTCGCGGTGGCCACGTGGACCGCCAGGCGCCGGTCCATCACGGCGGTGAGAAACACAAGGCCCAGCACCATAAGAGTGACGAACACAATGCTGGCCACTTCCAGATCGGAAATGGGAATCGCGTGGTCCATGGGCCCATCCGGTTTCGGCATCGGAAAGAAATTCACGGCGGCCATCCCGACGTAGTGCATCGCGGGAATCGCGGCGCCCATCACGGTGGCGCAAAGCGCCTTCCGCACGCCCCAGTTCGAAGCAGACTCGCGGACCGCAAACGTGAGCCACAGCGCCACAAACGAAATCACCACCGCCAGCACGATCGAAAGCGTCACCAGCGGCCATGAATACACGCACATCGCGTCCAGCCGCATGGCCGCCATGCCTTCGTAGTGCATGCCGGCGATGCCGGCGCCCATGAACAGGCTTCCCACCGCCGCGCGGCCGATTCCCAGCCGCTCCCGGCTGACGAGGTAAAGCGCGATGCCGGACGCGCAGACGGCATGCGAGAGCGACCACAGCACGGTTGGCCAGTCATACTCCACCGGGATCGGAAGGCGGAACGCCAGCATGCCGATGTAGTGCATCGACCAGATCCCCATCCCCATGGCGAACGCGCCACCGGACATCCACGCCGCGCGCGCCGTGCCGCGGCTCGAAGCGATACGGCCTGCCAGATCGAGCGCCGCGTACGCCGAGAGAATCGCAATCGCCACCGAGACGGCGACCAGCCGGTAGTTCCAGGAATCCCGCAGATAGTTCGGTGCCATCATGCCGCTCCTTCGATGGATCGCCTCTGCAGCAGGTTTTCCATCTTTTCGAGCAGCCGGGTGAACTCGACCGGCTTTGTATCGTACTCGTCGCAACCGGCTTCGAGAGCCTTGGTGCGATCGTCCGACATGGCGTGCGCGGTGAGGGCGAGGATCGGGATCTGCCGCAGTGCGGGATCGGCCTTCAACCGCCGCGACGCCTCCCAGCCATCGAGCACCGGCAGGCTCATATCCATGAGGATCAGATCCGGCGCCGTCTCGGCCGCCATCTCCAGCCCCTGAGCCCCATCGAGCGCCACAGACACGGCGTAGCCTTTCCGCATCAGCCGCCGCGCGAGCATATCCCGATTCATTTCGTTGTCTTCGACAAGCAGGATTCGAGCAGCATCGGCCATAGGAACAGTCCCCTGTTTCCTATCGGCGGACCGGGGAAGAACTTTAGGCTGAGAAGCGCTCGCGGCTTTCGAGAATGACCTGACGCGCCGCCTCGCGGTCGCGCCAGCCGCGGATCTCGGTCTGCTTGCCCTCGAGCTCCTTGTAAATCGCGAAGAAGTGTTCGAGTTCGACTCGCCAGTGCGGTCTCATGTCGCCGAGCGATTGGATCGCATCGAAACGCGGATCGCGGTTCGGGACCGCGAGAATCTTGTGGTCGAGCTTTCCTTCGTCCACCAGATCGAGCACCGCCACTGGCCGGACGTAGATGAGAATCCCGGGATAGCTGGGCGCATTCACCATACAAAGAATGTCGAGCGGGTCGCCATCCTCGGCGAGGGTGCCTGGAACAAAGCCGTAGTCGCCGGGATAGTGGATCGGCGAATAGAGCGCGCGGCTGAGACGGAACACGCCGTGCGCCGGATCGAACTCGAACTTGTGGTTCGAATTTTTCGGGATCTCGACAATCATCCGGACAATCTCCGGCATATCCGGACCCGGATCGAATCGATAGAAGTTTCGCATGGCCCGCCGCGGATCAGGAAAGGATCGACCGCATGATCATCAGCCCCGCGAAGAGCGCGAGGATACCGGCCACAACAGATCCCACGATATACGCCATCCCGGCCAGCGTGTCGCCTCTTTCGAGGAGGAGCGATCCGTCGAGCGAAAACGTCGAGAACGTCGTGAAGCCGCCCAGAATGCCGGTGGTCAGGAAGAGGCGCGGCAGTTGACCGCTGTGCCCGCGCAGCGCGAACCAGCCGGCGATCAGACCCATGGCGAGCGAGCCCGCGATGTTCACGAAGACCGTGCTCCACGGATAGTTGACGCCCCAGAGGATTGGACCTTTTTCGTTGACGGCGTGCCGCAGGATGGAGCCGAGGCCCCCGCCGAGAAAGACCAGAAGGAATGCAAACGCGCGATGACTATTCATACCATCTCCTGGCGCCGGAGGAAATCGCGGCGCTTATTTGGCAGGAGTCATCAGCCGGCAAGCGGCGGTTATCGGGAGAACCCCATTCCCGTCGGATTGAGTTTAGCATTGCGCCCGCTACCATGCATCGCGATTGGTGATGCTCACGCGGAACAGCGGTTTTGCCTTCTCGCTGTCTTCCATTTGGTAGACCTGCTCCGTCTTCTTTGGATCGTAGTCACGCCAGAGCCAGGTGAGAGACTCCGGCAGATCGAGTGCGCCCTGCGCGATCGAATGCATGCTGACGCCGAAGCGGAAATGGAAATCGTAGCCCCGCATCTTGAGGCTGTTCGCGAGCTGGATGTTATTCATCGGCCAGCTTCCGGTGTTGTTTTCGATATCGTCCGCGCCATCCGACATCCAGATGCGTATGTTCTTCTTCGGCTCGCGGCGCACGCGGAACGCCACGATATAACCGCCATCCTGATTCTTCTCCGGATGCCACTGGATGGCTGAATAACTGCCGATGTGCGACAGCACGCGGCTGAACTGCTGTGGGTAATACCAGGCGACGTTCATCGCGCAAATCGCGCCGGATGAGGCGCCGGCGATCGCGCGCGAGTAGGCGTCCTGCCGGATCTTGTAAGTCTTCTGAACGTCGGCCAGAACTTCTTCGAGCAGATACTTCCCGTAGCGGTCGGAGACCGTGTCGTATTCGATGCTGCGCATCATGCGGGCTTCCTGGCCGCCGGTGCCGGGCTGGATGAGCACGTGCACCATCGGCGGAATCTTCTTCTGGGCAACCAGATTGTCGGACACCGTTTGCAGGCGAAGGCGCATCCAGTCCTGATTGCCGACGATCGTCTCGCCGTCCTGCCAGACCATGAGTGGCGCTCCATTCACGAGGTCTGCACCGGCATTCACGTAGACCCAGTAGTTCGACTTCATGCCCGGATAGATTTTGCTCTCGAGCGTTTTGCGCTCGCGGAGCGTGCCATGCGGCACCCCGGGCTGCGGATAGGAATCGGGGTTGTATCCCGCGACCTGGTAGCCGCCGATCTCGCGTCCGTTGGCGAAGTAATGATACTGGTGGGTAGTGCCGAGGCGCATCATTTTCAGCAGGTACCAGTAGTTGGTGCCCGGCACGCGCTTCATGGGAACGGCGGGCTCGCCATCGATGACGACCGTCGCGTCGGACGGGCTTTCCACCGCGAAAAGAAACTCCTGACCCCAGACGGCGACGCCGTCGCGTCCCGCGAGTTCCGGAATCCGGTAGCCGAAAGAGTCTTTGCGGGCGAGCAGTTCCGCGAGCTTCGGCGAATCGGCGCGGGCGGCTTCGATCAGTTCCTGGACAGGGTTCATCTGGGCCAGGAGCGCGGGCGCGCAGAGCAGGAATGCGGTCAGAAATCGGGTCTTCATTAGTCCCGGATTGTATCGCGTTTCGCACCAGGCCCGACTGTTAAGCTGAGGCGATGGCGGCCTGGAATCCAGCGCAATACCTGCGGTATTCGGACCTGCGAACGCGTCCTTCGTACGATCTCTCGCAACGGGTGCAGGTTCCGGATGCGCGGCGGATCGTCGATCTCGGCTGCGGCACCGGCAACAGCACGAATGTCTGTGCGGAGCGCTGGCCAGGTGCGTCGATTCTGGGTTTCGACAGTTCGGCCGCGATGATCGAGAAAGCGCGTGCGGCGTGGCCGGGGCGGGAGTGGAAGGTTGGAGACATCGCGAAGTGGGCTTACCAAGAGAACCAGGAACACTTCGACGTGATCTTCTCCAGCGCGGCGCTGCAGTGGGTTCCCGATCATGCGAGGCTTTTCCCGCGGCTGATGGAATGGCTCACAGCAGGCGGTGTGCTCGCGGTTCAGATGCCGTCTTACGACGCGATACCGAACAGGATCATGCGCGAGCAGGCTGCTGATCCGGCGTGGCGCCGCTGGTTTCCGGAAGGCCGAGCGGAGGAATGGCGGTCGCATCCGCTGGAGCGGTATCACGAGATTCTGGCGCCGCACGCATCATCGCTCGATTTGTGGGCGACTGATTATCTGCAGATCATGCCAAACCCTGAATCGATCGTCGAGTGGTACAAAGGCACCGGCCTTCGGCCTTATCTGCAGGCGATTTCCGACGTCGTGGAGCAGCAGCGGTTTCTCGCGGAATTTTCGGAACGGCTTCGGCCGCACTATCCGGCGGCGAAAAATGGCGATGTCGTTTTCTCATTCCGGCGCTTGTTTATTGCGGCTTCCTGACTTCATCAGAACACAGCAAACGACCCGGGAGAGGATTGGCTGGATCGAGGTTGTTGACCAGGCTGAAAATAGAGTCTTGAGATTCTGGAACGGCGCCGTCTATTCTGGTGTCGGTTCCTCGACACGATCGATCACGAGGAACGTGTAGCCATCTCGTGCAGGCTGCAGGTGTAAGCCAAGCTGCCGCGGTAATTCGGTGAGATAGTCGACCGACCATGTTCCACTGCGTCCATCGGGGTCGGCTCTTATTTC
>CAZPZE010000851.1:0-3644 GCA_964590625.1 uncultured Solibacteraceae bacterium | reverse complement strand
TCAGCCGTGCCCGCCACCGTCTCCGTCATCCCCGCCCCCAGCCTGCAGGAACGCAAGCAGCAGCTCGTCCGCCAGGCCATCTGGGACGCCGCCACCGATCTGTTTGCGGAAAAGGGCTACGACGAAACCACGGTCGACGATATCGCCCTAAAAGCCGGCGTCTCCCGCCGTTCTTTCTTCCGCTACTTCTCTTCGAAGAACGATCTGATGGCGCAGGGGATCGATACTTACGCCGATCACCTGGCCGAAGCCATCCACGCCTGCGAGCCGAATGCCCCGCCCGCGGAACTTTTTCGGGAAACGATCCTGCGCGTCGTCCGCGTCTGCGCCGCGCAGCCGCGCATCCGCAAAGTCATCCAGATCGTAACGAAATATCCGGCGGCGCGCATCGCCCAGGAATCGCGCGCCAATGACCTGCACGCCCGCGTGGAAGCTGCGTTCGCGAAACGGATTAAGAAGTCGGAAAAACTGGCGCCCGGCGCTGTCGCCGGCCTGACCCTGTCAATCCTGACAGTCATCTTCCGGCTATGGTTCGAACAGGGCGAGGGCGACGTCACCACGACAGCCGAACAGGTGCTGGCCACGCTCGGCCGTCTGGTTGACTGATTGCTAAGGAACGGGCATGTCGTCGACATTGAAAAACGCCGCCATCACGATCGGTGAACTCGCGGGAAAAGCGGTCGCCGCCGCCGAATCCGTTCTGCCCCACAAGCACAATGCGGCCCCTCCGCCGCCAAAGGCCCGGAAGCCCGCTGGTAGGCTTCCCCCGAAACATAAATCGCGTCTGCCGCGTCGACAGAAAAAGGCGCTCACCCGCCAGGCCAAAACCGTTTCTCATGCGCCCGTTCTATAACGTAGTCGCGCTCGCCGCCATCACTGTCTGCGCAGCTTTCACGCAGCCGTCGCCCAAACTATCCTCGCTCGCGCAGCAAATGCTCGATGCCCAGAACGCCGTCCGCGCAAAGGTCAACGTCGCGCCGCTCACCTGGTCCGACCACCTCGCGAATATCGCCGGACAATGGGCCAAACACCTGATCGCGACCGGCGACTTCGCCCACAGCCACAATCCGGAAACCGGCGAAAATCTCTACGAGATCGAAGGGGCCAACGCCGCGCCCGAAACCGTGGTCAACGCATGGGCCGGCGAAGCGAGACAGTACAACTACCGCACCAACGCCTGCAGCGGCGTCTGCGGACACTACACCCAACTCGTCTGGGCCGCTTCGAAAGAGGTAGGCTGCGCCGCCGCTCAGAAAGGACGGCGCCAAATCTGGGTCTGCGAATACTCGCCGCCCGGCAACTACATCGGCCGCAAACCCTACTAAGCAGGGCAGGGCTTCGGCCCTGCCGCCGGCCTTCCGGCCGGCGCAAGCTGTCCGAAATATTTGTCGAGTCCCTGCAACTTACTTCGAGCTATTCAAAATAAACGCGTAGATCATATCCCCGCCGCCCACGATCACATACTGCTTGCCATCCAGTTCCCACGTGGAAGGCGGCGCATTCACGCCGGCCATCAGATGCGTATGCCACAGCGGCTCGCCCGTCGTCGCATTCAGCGCCTCGAACGTCGCTCCTGGCGCGCCGGTGAACAACACGTTCCCAGCCGTCGAAAGCAATCCCGAATTCGAACCGGTCTCCCAGTGATGCACCCACTTCGGCTTCCCGGTCTTGTAATCGATCGCCAGCAACTGGCTCTCGGAATATCCGCCGCGGTCATTCCCGCCCCATCCCTGCGGATTGTCCGTCCCGTCATACAGGTAATACACGCTGAACGCGCGATTCGAATTCACATAGAACAATCCCGTCTGCGGATCGAATGTCGGCGGATACCAGTTCGTCGCGCCGCCCTGATTCGGACTCACCAGCGTCCCGGCGAGCGACGGCTTCTTCTCCGGATTCGGAATCGGCTGTCCCTTCGCGTCGCGCCCCAGATGCCAGTTCGTCTTCACGAAATCGGTGGACACCAGGTTCTTCCCGGTCTCGCGGTCCATCACGAAAAATCCGCCCGAGCGCGAGGCGATCGCCAGCAGTTTACGCTGCTGACCATTGAACGGCGCATCGAACAGCACCGGCACCTGCGTCGAATCCCAGTCATGCGTGTCGTTCGGCGAAGTCTGGAAATACCAGGCCAGCTTCCCGGTATCCGCATGCAGCGCCACCACGGAAGCCGTATAAAGGTTATCGCCCTCGCGGTTCGCATACGCGATCACCGGCTGCGGATTCCCTGTTGTCACGTAGATCATCTTCAAATCCGGATCGTACGTGATCGGCTGCCACGTCATACCGCCGCCATGTGACGCCATATCGAGATTCGGCCAGGTCTTCAGCGCCGGATCGTCCTTCGTCATCGGCACCGTGTAGAACTTCCACTGCAGTTCGCCGGTCTCCGGATCGTGCGCTTCCACGAATCCCGGAATATCCGCATCGTCGCCGCTCACGCCCGCGATCACATGGTTCCCCACCACCGTCGGCGCCACTGAGCAGTAATAAAACTGATCGATATCGGCAATCGTCTTCGACCACCGTACCTTGCCATCCGCCTTGCTCAGCGCCACCAGGTTGCAGTCCGGCGTTTCGAAATAGACGGTATTTCCGTCCATCCCCATCCCGCGGTTGGAAAAATGCCGCGCGCCCTTGCTCGACCACGTGTAATGCCAGATCTCCCGGCCCGTGCGCGCGTCAAGCGCCCACGCATTGTCAGTCGTCGAAAAATACATCACGCCGTCCGACATCAGCGGAGCGCCGCGCGGATTGTTGTTCGCGCCTCCGCCGCCGTCCACGCGGTACATCCATGCGAGACTGAGCTGATTCACATTCGAAGCATTGATCTTCGTCAGCGGACTGAACCGCCGCCCCGAAAGATCGCCATGGTTGTTCATCCACGAATCGGTCGGCATCGGCGCCTGCGCGCAAAGCATCGCGGCCGCCGCGGCGCCGAGAGAGAGAACGCGAAGCGTCTTCATTTCAGCGTCTCCAGATAGACCACCAGATCGTGGATGTTCTTATCCGTGATGGTATCCAGAATTTCGTGATGCGCCGCCAGCGGATCGTTCTTCACGATCTTGAGCGCGGGCGTCCGCGTCCACCGGTGCACCTCGCCCTTCGCGTCGCGGATCTGCACGTCGAAATCGTCAAAGAGCACGATCTCGCCCGTCACCGGCTGACCGCCCGGAGGCGTCACCGTCAGCGTCACCGCCGCCGGATTCGGCGCCGGAGGCCCTGCCGGCGCGCCGAAGCCGCCCCGGCCCCCACGCCCGCCACGTCCACCCCGGCCACCGCCCGGGAACAGCATCGACTGCTGCAGATTCACCGGATCCGCATACTTCGCCGAAACGTTGAAGAGCGTGTTCTTGCCACCCGCCGTTACCGCGTGGCACGTGGAGCACTTACCGGCGCCATCGAAATAAGCCTTGCCCGCGGCCGCATCGCCCGTGATGATGTTGATGTTGTCACCCATCGGCGAGCGCTTCAGCGCATCGTCCACACGCTGCTTCAGGAAGTGCGAAAGATCCACGATCTGCTCCTGCGTCAGGCTGCTCGCCGGCTCCTTGCTCTGCAGCGGATGCCCCTTTTTGAGAAACGGTCCCAGTTCCGATCCATAGCGATCGTGCAGCACCACAAGCGATCGGATCAGATTCGGCCCG
>CAZPZE010000850.1:0-5157 GCA_964590625.1 uncultured Solibacteraceae bacterium | reverse complement strand
CTGGCCGAGTTTCAGATCATAAGCATTCCGGATGAGCGTAACCAGGGTCGCGCCCCCGTACGTGACTCGTCCCGGGTCTGAACTGCCTGGTCCGCCGGAGAATGCCCCCAGCCCGGACGCCGGCTTCACCGAAGCAGCTTCAAAGCTCAACGGCGGAGCATTCTGGCCAAAACAAAAGAGAGAGGAGGCGATCAGCATCGCCGCCTCGAGACAGATCTCATCGGGAACCGCAAGGATATAGGATGCCATGACCCCATTTCGTTTAATTGCGCTATTCTCCCCAAGTGGGTAACCCAATTGGGAAAAATGACGCAGGCGCCCTGGTTGCAGGCCAAAAAAATACAAGACTTAGCCGTCGGTAAGCGAAATGCCAGGGCAGCCCTCAATGCTCATTCCCCTCAAATGCGCTTCCGGCACTGACATTCCGCGGGCAAGGAGTGGCATGTGCTCGTGCGGGTTCCCATGAAGCTACACCGGGCCGTCACCAGATATCTGAGCGCAGCTCCGGTTGTACGTTACCTCCTACCCGTCTCCACTGTTGTCGCGGCATTGCTCCTGAACGTGGTCACCATTTGGATGCTGCCCCGAGGGAGCGACTTTCCCTACGCTTTTTACTACCTGATCGCCGTCTTCGTGGCGGCGTGGTACGGCGGCTATCTGCCAGGACTCGCCTCATGCGTCCTGATCATGATCGCCCTTCCCGCGCTGACGGACCAGAAGTTCACGATAGCCCGCTTCGATTGGGGCCGCTTCATTGTTCTTTCCGCGGTTTCGTCCGGCGTCAGCGCGGTCGCGGCTGCCCAGCAGCGGCGCGCCGCAAAGCTGATCGAGATGAATGCGGAACTGGACCACCGAGTACACGAGCGAACCGAGGAACTGACGCGGACCGTGCAGGCGCTTGAAGCTGAGGTCGGGCAGCACAGAGACACCGGCGCGAAGTTGCGGACTCAGATCGAAAGGCTCAATCTGCTCAATCAGGTCACGCGCGCCATCGGCGAGCGGCAGGATCTTCGCAGCGTCTACCAGGTGGTGGTCCGGGCGCTCGAAGACAACCTGCCGATCGACTTCGGCTGCGTCTGTCTCCTCAACCCGGACGCAACGGAACTCACCGTGGCATGGGTCGGCGTGCGAAGTGCGGATGTGGCGGTCCGGGTGGGATTGACGGAGGGCGCGCGTGTCGAGATCTATCAGAGCGGTCTTGCGCGATGTGCCGCGGGAGATCTCGTCTATGAGCCGGACATGAACGCGATTGAATCCCCATTTCCCCAGCGCCTTCTCCGCGGAGGGCTGAATTCATTGGTCGCCGCGCCGCTGCTCTCCGAAAGCCGCGTTTTCGGAATCCTCGTGGCCGCGCGGCGGGAACCCGATTCCTTCAGCAGCGGCGATTGCGAATTTCTGCGGCAACTGAGCGAGCACATCGCGCTCGCGGCGCATCAGGCGCATATGTATGAGGCGCTCCAGAACGCGTACGACGATCTCCGCCAGACCCAGCTCGCCGTCATGCAGCAGGAGCGGCTGCGGGCTCTGGGACAGATGGCCGGCGGCATCGCGCACGATATCAACAACGCTCTTTCGCCGATGGCGCTTTATACCGAATCGCTGCTCGAACGCGAGCCCGCTCTCAGCGCACGCACTCGCGATTATCTCGAAACCGCCCGCACGGCCATTCAGGACATCACCCACACGGTTTCCCGCATGCGCGAGTTTTCGCGGCAGCGCGAACCGCAGTGGGTACTGATGCCCCTCGATCTCAACAAAGTGATCCCGCATGTTCTCGACCTGACGCGCGCCCGCTGGAGCGACATGCCTCTGCAGCGCGGCATCACGGTTCATGTCCGTACCGATTTGACGCAGGATTTGCCAACCGTCGCCGGCATTGAAAGTGAGATCCGTGAAGCTCTCACCAATCTGATCTTCAATGCGGTGGACGCCATGCCGGAGGGCGGCACGCTCACCGTTCGCACTTCCGTGGCGCCAGGCGCGGGCAGCGCCGCGGGCAAGACAGTCGTTCTCGAAGTGGAGGATACCGGCATCGGCATGGACGAAGAAACCAGCCGCCGCTGCCAGGAGCCTTTCTTCACCACGAAAGGCGAACGCGGTACGGGCCTCGGCCTTCCGATGGTGTATGCAACAGCGCAGCGGCACAACGCGGAGCTCGAGATACGAAGCGAGCGGGGCAAAGGCACCGCCACGATCCTTCGATTTCCAATTCCCGCGGCGATCCCGGCCAGCGCGCCCGAATCCGGCTACCGGCAGCCGATGCCGCCCCAACTGCGCATCCTCATCATCGACGATGATCCGCTTGTGGTGAAGTGTCTGCGGGACACGCTCGAGACCGATGGACACACCGTGCATTCGGCCAACGGCGGTAAAGAAGGAATCGAAGCTTTCGAGGCCGGCGAAGAGAGCCGGCAGCGTTTTGCCGCCGTCATAACGGATCTCGGAATGCCGTACGACGGCCGGAGAGTCGCAGCCGCGGTGAAGGAGAGAAGTCCGAACACGCCCGTGGTCCTGCTGACCGGCTGGGGTCAGCGGCTTGTTGAGGACGGCGGCATGCCGCCTTTTGTGGACCGCGTGCTGAGCAAGCCCCCGAAACTGCACCAGCTTCGTGAAGCTTTGGCGGAACTGAGCACTGGTAATGACCGGAGCGTCCACGCCTGACGCAAGGGAACCGATCGAAAAACAGATCGAAAAGAGCCAAATGATGCATGCGAGTACTCTTCCCGGAATCCTGATCCTCGACGATGAGTTCGCCCAGATGAAAGCGCTGTGCGACACGCTGAAACCGGAGGGCTATGACACTGCAGGTTTCACCTCACCGCGCAGCGCCCTCGAACATCTGCGGACTCACGAATACGATCTGGTGCTCACCGATCTCATGATGCCGGAGATGGACGGCGTCGAATTCCTGCGGGCCGCGCAGGAACTCGATCCCCATCTCGTCGGCATCATCATGACGGGCCATGGGACCGTCAACACCGCGGTGAAGGCGATGCAGACCGGCGCGCTCGATTACATCCTGAAGCCATTCACTCTCAGCGCGGTGCTGCCGGTGCTGAGCCGCGCGCTCGAAGTGCGCCGGCTGCGGCGTGAGAACATTCAGCTCCAGCAGGCGGTCGGAATCTATGAGCTCAGCATGGCACTGACCGCCTCGCTCGATTCCGAAATCCTGCTCCGGAAGGTCGGCGACGCGGCGGCGAGAGGGCCGGTGCATGACGTGCTGATTCTGCTCCCCACGCCGGATGGCCGGAGCCTGATCGTGGCGCTCGGATGCGGCGCAGCCGGCCGGGAGTTCCAGGGCAGGCTCTTTCCTCTGGATGAAGCGCTCTCGCAATGGCTGGCGAACGTGCAGGAGCAATTCCCGAATACGGATGAATCCGCAATGAGCCAGGCGCCTCATGCGCTGGCCGCGCCATTGCCGGGCGCCCCCGGCTCCCTGTCCATCCCGATGCTCGCGGGCGGACGCTTACTCGGTTTGCTCCACCTCAACTTCGCGCAGCCCGCCCCGAAGATCGCGCCCGGACAGATCAAGGCCCTGAACGTTCTGGCCAGCACTGCGGCTGCGGCGCTCGATTCCGCCCTGCTTCTCGCGCGGCTGCGCTCCGCCGAGCAGCAATACCGGCGCCTCGCGGAGAACGCGCCGGATATCGTCTCCTGTTTCGAGCTCGAGCCGCAGCGGCGCTTCGCCTACATCAGTCCCGCGGCGGCGGCGATCACCGGCTATGCCCCGGAGGAGTTCTACGCCGATCCCGAACTCGCGGTGATGATTGTCCATCCGGACGATCGCGGCATGATGGACACGGTGCTCCGCGGCGGCTACCCGAGCGGCAGCACGGTGACGCTGCGATGGACTCATCGCAACGGAAAAACGATCTGGATCGAGCAGCGCAACATTCTGGTGCAGGATGCGGATGGGAGGCTGACCGCGGTCGAAAGCATCGCCCGCGATATCACGGAGCGAAAGCAGGTGGATGAGCAGTTGCGCCACTCCCAGAAGATGGAAGCTCTCGGCCTGCTGGCCGGCGGCGTGGTGCATGAATTCCACAATCTGCTGATGGTGATCAGCGGTCATTGCGAAATGATCCTGATCGACGAAGCTCCCGCGGAATCCATCCGGCGGCAGCTCGACAGTGTTCTGCGGGCCGGAAACAGCGCCGCCACGCTGACCAAACAGCTCCTGTCTTTCTGCCGCAGACAGCCCGCCGCGCCCGCTGTTCTCGACCCCAATGTCGCCATCGGGAATTGTTCGGCCATGCTGCGCAGCCTGATCGGCAGCGATATCGAACTTTCCATCAGCCTGGGTACATCGGTGGGCTTCGTGAAAGTGGACGCCGGGCAGATCGAGCAGGTGCTGATCAACCTTGTGCTGAACGCCAGAGACGCGATGCCTCAGGGCGGGCGGCTGGAGATCAGCACGGAGCGGGCCAGCCTCGACACAGCTCCCGACGGAGAGCCGTTCGCAGCCGAACCGGCGCCTTATGTGGTCCTCGCCGTGAGCGACACCGGAATCGGCATGGACGAAGCGACGCAGGCCCGGATTTTCGAACCGTTCTTCAGCACGAAGGCAAGAGGCAAAGGAACGGGGCTCGGGCTCTCCATCGTTTACGGCATCGTGCAGCAAAGTAACGGCGCCACGCGCGTACAGAGCAAGCCGGGCAGCGGGACAACCTTCCGGATTTATCTTCCATGCGTGCAGCAGGCGCAGGCCGGTGTTGAGGCGGAACCCGCCGGTCCATATGTGCTGACGGGAACCGAGAAGATTCTGGTCGCCGAAGACGATGAGCCCGTCCGCCAGCTCATTTGTTCGGTGCTGAGGAAAGCGGGATATCAGGTGGTGCATGCCGGCGACGGCCGCAAAGCGCTGGAGATTTTCCGCCACGAAGGAGACGGGATCCGGCTGGTGCTGACGGATGTGGCGATGCCCCAGATCGATGGCCCCGCGCTCGTCCGGGAACTGAGACGGCAGAGGCCGTCACTGAGGGCGATTTATATGACCGGATATCCGGGGGACACGCTGGGCGAGTACGATTCCCTGACTTCGCAGATTCCGCTGATTGAGAAGCCGTTCCCTTCGACGTTCCTGCTGCGGAAGGTGAGAGAAGTGCTGGATTCGGATGTGGGGAGTACGGCGGCGATGGCTGGGCTGTAAGAGGTTGC
>CAZPZE010000849.1:0-4377 GCA_964590625.1 uncultured Solibacteraceae bacterium | reverse complement strand
ATCGCCTCGCTCACGGACGCCGGCAAAGCCAGTCCAATACTTCGTCTCGAAGACAATGCCGAAGCGAATGACGCCCGCTGGAAGAAAATGCCGCAGATCGCCAACTACGCCGTGATGGGAGCCCCCAAGCCCGGAGCCGTTGTTCTGATGAACGTCGGCGAAGCCGGCAAGCGCACCTCACCGCTTCTCGCCATCGAAAACTACGGTCATGGCCGCACCGCCGTCCTCGCTACTTCCGGCACCTGGCGCTGGCAGATGCTGCAGGATCACACCGACATGACCCACGAGATGTTCTGGCAGCAGTTGCTCCGCTGGCTCGTGACCGAAACTCCCGGCCAGGTCGCGGCCTCCATGCCCCACCAGATGCTGAATGACGATGGCCAGGTCCACGTGCGCGCGGTGGTTCGCGACAAAACCTACCAGACCGTCACCGGCGCCACCGTGACCGCCACCATCAACCGCCCGGACGGCGGCATCGACACCCTTGAGATGAAGCCCGATCCCCTCGAGCCCGGCGCTTATACCGGTGACTACACGGCTGACAAAACCGGCGGCTACGTCGCCGAGATCGTCGCCAACGACGGCAAGACCGAAGTCGGCCGCGACACTCTCAACTTCCGCCGCGAAGACGGTGTCGCCGAAAATTTCAACGCCGCCCAGAACAAGGATCTTCTTGAGCGCCTCTCCGCCGATACCGGCGGCAACTATTACACGCCCGGCGATGCCAAACGTCTGGGCGACGAAGTTGCCATCTCCGAAGCCGGCATTTCCGGCCAGGACAGCCTCGATATCTGGGATATGCCGATTCTTTTCCTCCTGCTGATCCTGATCCGGGGCGGGGAATGGCTGCTTCGGCGAAAATGGGGTGTGGTATGAGACGAGGTATTTTGCTCAATACCGCGGGTGCGGTGCTTTGCCTTTCAGCGCTTTGCTTTTCAACGGCGCGCCCGGCCTTCGGCGCAACGTATTTCCTGACGGTTGCCGGTCTCGGCGGCGAAGCCGATTACGAGCAGCGCTTCGAAATGCTCGCGAGCGATACGGACAAGATGCTCCGCGATCAGCCGGGCGCCGATAAAGTCGTCGAAACCCTGAAAGGCGCCGACGCCACCCGCGCCAAACTCGAAGCCGCTCTCGGAAAAATTGCCGCTGAAGCCAAACCGGCCGACGCCTTCGTCTTCATGATGATCGGCCACGGCACATTCGACGGAACCGAATACAAATTCAATCTGCCCGGCCCCGATATCTCCGCGCCGGAGCTCGCCGTTCTTCTCAACCGCATCCAGGCCGGCCGCCAGCTCGTCGTCGATATGACCAGCGCCAGCGGCGGCGCTACGGACGTCCTCAAGAAGGAAGGCCGCGTCATCATCACCGCTACTAAATCCGGTACGGAAAAGAACGCTACGGTATTTTCGCGTTTCTGGGTGCAGGCTCTGCGCGACCCCGCCGCCGATACCGACAAGAACAACGCCGTCACCGCTCTCGAAGCGTTCAAATACGCCCAGGCGAAAACCGCCGCTTTCTTCTCGGACGCCAAGCATCTCGCGACCGAACATTCCGTGATCAGCGATGAAAACCACGCCGGTACGTTTACGCTCGTTCGCTCCGGCCCCGCGGCCGCGGAAGCGGCCGACCCCGCGAAACGCGCCCTCATCGCCACCAAAGAACAGATTGAAAACAGGATCGATGCCCTCAAATTCCAGCAGGATTTGATGGACCCTGCCGACTACAAGCGGCAGATGACGGCCCTCCTCTTGCAACTCGCGAAAACTCAGGAGGAAATCGAAAAATGAAACGCGCCGCGGTGATGGCTGGACTCGGCTTGCTGGGGATTTGTGCCGGCATTGTCGCGCAGAACCAGCCTCCCGTGGGTGGCGGCGTCCCGGTCGTGGGGGCCAAGCCCGGCGCGGACCTCCCGCAGCCTAAAGAAAACGCGCCCAAAGCCGCTCCGATGAAGTCCCAGACCGCGAGCGTCCTCAAACAGCTCGAAGGGCTCTGGCGCGCTTCGCGCACGCCCGATGATTACAGAGCCGTCGGTCACGGTTTCGAGACGCTTCTCAAGACCGATCCGAACGATGCCGCAATCCGCGTCCGCTACGCCGATCTCCTCGCCGAACGCTTCAACGCGGCCGACGCCGAATCGCTCTATCTCGAAGCCCTGAAGCTCGACCCCAACAACGCCGACGCCTACATGGGCCTCGCGGAAATCTACGCCGACGGCTTCGACGATAAAAGCGCGGAAGCCGCGGCCGACGCTCTCGAGATCGACCCGAAGCGCTATCACGCCAACGAAATCCTCGCCCGCATCGCGCTCGAAGACAGCAATTTCCAGAAGGCCACCGAAATGGCCGACGCCGCGCTCGCCATCAATCCGCAGGCCGTCGAGGCCATCGCGATTCACGCCACCATTGACCTGCTGAATGACAAGCCTGCAGACGCCTGGGTTTCGAAGATCGGCAATCGCGGCGAGGGCTACGCCGATGTCGCGAAGGAACTCGTCATCAACCGCCGCTATGAAGACGGCGTCGCTTTCTACCGCAAGGCAATCGCCGCCAACCCGCAGCTCTGGAGCGCGCACTCGCAGCTCGGCGTCAATCTCATGCGCCTCGGCCGCAACGAAGAGGCCCACAGCGAGCTCGAACTCGCCTACGATAACGGCTACGCCGACGCCGCCACCGCCAACACCCTGAAGCTGATGGACACCTACGCGAACTACGAAACGTTCACGTGGCCCAGCGCTTCGCCGGATGGCCCGCAGCCCACCGGCATCCTCAAGCTCGATAAGAAAGAAGCCGCCGCCCTCCATCCTTACTTCGAAGCCGAAATGAAGAAGGCCATGGCGACGTACGAAAAGAAGTACGGCTACAAAATGACGAAGCCGGTCCAGGTGGAAGTCTATCGCCAGGAAGGCGACTTCGGCGTTCGCGTCATGGGCCTGCCCGGCGTCGGTCTCCTCGGCGTCACGTTCAATACGGTCGTCGCCATGGACGGCCCGTCCTCCCGCTCGAAGCAGGAAGACTACCACTGGGCGAGCGTCCTCTGGCACGAACTCAGCCACGTCTACACCATCGCGATGACGAATGAGCGCATCCCGCGCTGGTTCACCGAAGGCGTCGCGGTGCACGAAGAATCGGCCACCATTCCCGATTGGGGCGATCGCCTCAACCCCACCATCCTCGCCGCCATCCGCGACAAGAAATTGCTCCCGATCGCCGACATGGATCGCGGTTTCGTCCACCCGACCTATCCCGATCAGGTCATCGTCTCCTACTTCCAGGCCGGCAAAATCTGCGATTACATCGTGAAGCGCTGGGGTAACGACAAACTGGTCGACATGATTCGCGCCTTCTCGAAGCCGCGCCCCACGGTCGATGTCATCCGCGAGCAGCTCAAAATCGAGCCCGAACAGTTCGACAAGGATTTCCTGGCCGATCTCGACGCCCAGACCTCGCAAACCATCGCCGGCTTCGCGCAATGGACCAAAGATCTCCGCCAGCTGAATCAGGACGTGAAGCAGGACAAGGCGCCGCCCGATCTCGTCGATCGTGCCCGCAGGCTCGAAGCCCTCTATCCCGAATACGTCGAATCGGGCAACGCCTACGTCCTCGCCGCGGACGCGCTGCTCAAAGCCGGTGACAAAGCCGGCGCCATGGCGGAATACGCGAAGTATTCGAAAATCGGCGGCCGCGATCTCGAAACCATGGAAAAATACGCGGACCTGCTCGCGGCCTCCGGCGATAAAAAAGCCGCCGTCGCCGCGCTGTGGCGCATGATCTACGTGTTCCCGCTCGATGCCGGCCTGCACCAGAAGCTGGGCGATCTCGATCTCGATACCGGCGCAAATGCCGATGCTGTCCGCGAATTCCAGGCCCTGGTCGATCTTCATCCCACCGACCAGGCCGGCAGCCACTACAATCTTGCAAGGGCCTACAAAGCCAACGGTCAGACCGATAAAGCCAGAGAGGAAGTCATCACCGCGCTCGAAGCCGCGCCTGAATACAGGCCCGCCCAGAAGCTACTGCTCGAAGTGAGCGGCGACGAAGGAAAATAACAACGCCCATGTCCACTCCACAGATCGATACCGACGTTCTGAAGTCCAGAGTTGCGCGCTTTCGCGAGGTCGATACCGAAATCGTCCGCCAGGTGAAACGAGTCATCGTCGGGCAGGACGAAGTGCTCGAACAGGTCCGCATCGGCCTGTTCGTCGGCGGCCACTGCCTGCTGACCGGCCTCCCCGGCACCGCGAAAACCCTGCTCGTCCGCACCATGGCGGAAGTGCTGGGCCTCGCGTTCAAACGCATTCAATTCACGCCCGACCTCATGCCCACTGACATCACGGGCACCGACATCATTGAAGAAGACGAGCACGGCCACCGCGCC
>CAZPZE010000848.1:0-7333 GCA_964590625.1 uncultured Solibacteraceae bacterium | reverse complement strand
GCCAGGACCATTCCCGCTCTCGAAAAATTATGCCACTTCCTCATGTTTCCTCCGATGGCATAAGCGGTTGGGCATACTCCACTACGCTATACCTTTGGGGGAATTCTAACACGTTATAAAGAAGATTCGCCCCCTCGGGTAGCCGCCAGTCAGTACCAATCAGTACTAGCAGTACCCGTCTTGCCCAAGTTTGGCGGCTACTGGCGAAGGAAGCGCGCGGTGTGCGAACCTTCGGCGGTGGCGATGTCCTCGGGGGTGCCTTCAGCCACGATCCGGCCACCCGCGTCTCCGCCTTCGGGGCCAAGGTCGACCACCCAGTCGGCGGCCCGGATCACATCCATATTGTGCTCGATCACGAGCAGGGTGGCGCCGTGGTCGATCAGGCGCTCGAAGACGGCGAGAAGGCGGCTGACGTCATCGAAATGGAGGCCCGTGGTGGGTTCGTCGCAGATGAACAGCGTCCCTTCGTTGGTGGCCTGCGCCAGATGGGCCGCGAGTTTGACGCGTTGGGCTTCGCCGCCGGAAAGCGTGGTGGCGGACTGGCCGAGCCGCAGGTACCCGAGTCCGGCCTCTTCCAGCAGAGAAAGGCGGGCGGCCAGGCGCGGCGTGTCATGGAAGAACCGGATGGCTTCGCGAACCGACAGTTGTAGCACTTCGTGGATATTCAGGCCTTTGTACTTGATGTCGAGGATCGCGCTCTTGAAACGCGTGCCACGACAATCGTCGCAGACGAGCTCAACGTCGGCCAGGAACTGCATCTCGACTGTCACCGTGCCGTCGCCCTGGCAGGTCTCGCAACGGCCGCCGGGGACGTTGAACGAAAAATGCCCCGCCGTGTAGCCGCGCTTCTCGGCGTCCCGCGTTCCGGCGAAGAGCGCGCGGATCATGTCGAACGCTTTGATATAGGTGACGGGATTCGAGCGCGGCGTGCGGCCGATCGGCGTCTGATCGATCATGACGACGTCGCTGACGCGCGACGCGCCTTCGACGCGCGTGCAGGTCATGCGCGGCGATTCGTCCGCGTCCTGCGATTCGTTTCTTTCCGGCTCTGAAGTGGCCAGTTTCGACTGCAGCGATTTATAGATGACTTCGTGGACCAGCGTGGATTTGCCGGAGCCAGACACGCCGGTGACCACCGTAAGCAGGCCGAGCGGAATCGAGACGTCAATTCCTTTCAGATTGTGAAGACGCGCGCCGAAGAATTTGATAGAGCCCTTCCGTGTGATGCGGCGGCGGTGCTTTCGCTGCGAGACCTTCATCTCACCCCGCAGATAGCGGCCGGTCAGCGATTCATTGGAGGGCGCGATCAGACTGGGGTAATCGCCTTCGAAAACGACGCGCCCGCCGTGTTCGCCGGCGTGCGGACCGAGGTCGATGATGTGATCGGCGGCCTTCATGACTTCGGGATCGTGCTCGACGACGAGGATCGTGTTGCCGATATCGCGGAGTTCGGTGAGGATGCGGATGAGTCTTTCGGTGTCGCGGCTGTGAAGTCCGATGGAGGGTTCATCGAGCACATAGCAGGCGCCCACCAGGCGTGAGCCAAGACACGTAGCGAGCTGGATACGCTGCGCTTCGCCGCCGGAAAGCGTGGCGGAGAGGCGATCGAGCGTCAGATATTCGAGGCCGACGTCATTCAGAAATCGCAGCCGCTGGTCGATTTCGGTCAGAATGCGCCCGGCGATGCCCGCCTCTTCGGGCGTGAGCGTGAGGGCCGAGAAGAACTTCGAGGCATCGGCAATGTTGAGGCGCGCGACGTCGGCAATCGTCAGCCCGTTGACCTTCACGTTCAGGGCTTCCGGACGCAGGCGCGAGCCGTGGCAATCCGGGCATCTGGTATAGCCGCGATACCGGCTCAGCAGAACGCGGACGTGCACCTTGTACTTCTTCGTTTCGAGATAGCTGAAGAACTGGCGAATGCCATCGAGCTTCGTCCTGCGATCGCCTTCGAAAACAAGGTTGCGTTCGGTTTCCGAGAGATCGCAGAACGGCATGTCGAACCGGACGCGGCCGCGCGCTTTCTTCTTGAAATCATCGAGCCATTCGACGCCGCTCGGTTTGGTCCACGGTTCTATGGCGCCTTCATCGATGGAGAGGCCGCGGTTGGGAACGGTGAGCTCAAGCGAATAATCGATTGTGTTGCCGAAGCCCTGGCAGCGGGGACACGCGCCGACGGGACTGTTGAAGCTGAAGAGAATCGGCTCAGGCGGATTGAAATCGATATTGTCGTACTTGCAGCGGAAGCGCTCGCTGAACAGCAGCCGCTCCTGCGTGGCGGCGTTCAGGAAGATGACTTCGCCCGACTCGCGATAACAGATTTCGACGGTATCGACGAGGCGCTGGTGCAGATCGGGCGCGATGGCGATGCGATCGGCAAGAACGTAAACCGGGTGCTTCCAGTCGATGCCAAGCAGCGATTCCGGCGTGGAAAATTCGAATGTCGTGCCGTTCTGCCAGAGACGATTGAACCCACGCGAGCGGAGTTCGTTGAGGCGATCTTTCGGGATGTGATGCTCCTCATGCTTCACCGGAAAGAAGACGAAGAATCGCGTTCCCGCGGGCTGCGCGAGCATCTCCGCGGCCACCTGATCGACGGTGTCGCGCTGCACGAGGCGTCCACAGAGGGGGCAAAACGTGCGGCCGGCGCGCGCCCAGAGCAGACGCATGTAATCCCAGATTTCGGTGGACGTG
This sequence comes from uncultured Solibacteraceae bacterium, assembly GCA_964590625.1. GTDB lineage: Bacteria > Acidobacteriota > Terriglobia > Bryobacterales > Bryobacteraceae > BOG-234. The sequence continues at coordinate 4,642 of CAZPZE010000848.1, read as the reverse complement.
GCAACCGTGGAGCGGGGATTGCGCGTGGTGTTTTTCTGCCGGATCGCGATAGCGGGGGCGATGCCTTCGATCTCATCGACCGCGGGCTTTTCCATACGTTCCAGAAACTGGCGCGCGTAGGCGGAGAGCGATTCGATGTAGCGCCGCTGGCCTTCGGCGTAGATGGTATCGAAGGCGAGAGAAGATTTACCGGAGCCGGAGACGCCGGTGACAACCGTCAGCGTATTCAGGGGAATCGCGACGGTGATGTTCTTCAGGTTGTGAAGACGCGCACCTTTGACGACAATGTCGCCGGGGCTGCCGGTTGTGGGCTGGGGGCTCAATTTCGGGGGAAAACACCATTTTAACAGGGGCGAAACTACTCGCCGACGTTGAGGATGATGTCGCCCACTCCGCCGCGCACTTTCATGTGGACCGCTGGCTTGTCCGCCGCCCAGGCGGAGTTGTAATACTTGCCATCGTCCCTTTTGGTGAGGCCGTTGGCCTGCACGCTGCCGATGCCGCCGGCGGCATCGACCACAACGCCGGTTTCCTTCGGCAGGCGGATATGGGCTTCGCCGACGCCGCCGTTGATCTGGACAGTGACGTCCGGCGTGTAGCGATTCGCCATGTTGAAGGTCAGATTGCCGGCGCCCATGTTGACGTCGGCGGAACGGAGAGCGAGTTGCGAAACATCGAGGCGCGAATCGCCGGCTCCGAGATGGACGCTGAGATCCAGCGGAAGATCGGTGCCCATCCGGAGCGCCCATTCGTTCTTCGCATTTCTTCCCCGAACCGAACCATCCTGCGGCGACTCCACGGTCAGCAGACCGCGCCCGCCCATCACGTCATAGTGGACGACGGGGCGGCCCGCGCTCTGGGAATAACGGAAGGTGGCGTCGAGGAGGCGAGACGAACCGCCTTCCACCTGGAGATTTCCGGCGCCCATACGAATTTCGGCGCGTACCGTGTCCGCCTTGCCGGCTTCCACGGTGGCTGTGCCGGTCAGGATGGGCCCGGAGTCAACCTCACAGCCAGCGAGAAAAACCAATGCCGCCGCCACGGAAACCAGTGCAGTTCGCATACACCCTCCCTATACGCGGTTTGCCGCGATTCCGTTCAGTCTACCGGATTCGTGGCAAAAACGGAGAGCTCGGGGATGAACCCGCGGTCGTCCATTTCGAGGGCGGCGCGGACGGCGTGGGCGATCTCTTCACCGCGCAGCTTGCTGTCATTCACCTTCTGGGTGAGGCCGTTGGCGGCGAAGAAATCCGTAATGACTTCGCTCGGATTGACCAGCATCACGCGGATATTGTGTTTCCGCAGTTCGGCGCGCCAGCATTCCGTCATGCCGCGGACCGCGAATTTGCTGGCGTAATACGCGGTGCCGCCGGGCGCGCCACGGAGGCCGGCGGTGGAACAGATATTGACGATGTTGCCGCCCTTGCGCGCCGCGAAGATCTTCGCGGCTTCACGGCCCATCATCATCACGCCGGTGACGTTGGTGGCGAATACGCGCTCGAAGCCGGCGGTATCCATCTCCGTCAACTGTTTAAATGTGCCGATGCCGGCGTTGTTGATCAGGATGTCGAGATCACCGAACTTCGCCAGAACCTCTTTGTAAGTGCGGAGAACGTCTGCTTCGCGCGAGACGTCGGCATGGATGGCATGCGCCCCGAGAGCCTGCGCGGCCTCCGCCAGTTTCTTTTCATCACGGCCCGTGATGGCCACGCGCGCGCCGGCATCGATCAACGATTTCGCGATGGCGCGGCCGATCCCGGAACTGCCGCCTGTAACCAGAGCTGCTTTGTTGGAAAGGTCCATATCGCCACTATACTGGGACCATGCCGGGCTATGAAAGCCAGCAACTGGCGGATATTGTCGCGGAGCTGAATCGCACGGCGCAGTCGAAGGAAAGCGCCGCGCGTGAGGTGCAGGACGCGCCGCCGGATCCATCATCGCTCGACACGGTGCTGACACACGCGGTGCGGCTGGGAGCGTCGGACGTGCTGCTGATCGCCGGTGCGCCGGTGACGCTGCGCGTGGCTGGATCCCTTTCGCACACCACCGGAGCTCCGCTGCCGGCGGAAAGCACGAGGAATCTGCTGGTCTCGCTGATGACGCAGCAGCAGTATCGCGATTTTCAGCAGGCGAAGTCGGTTGATTTCTGCTTCAGCCGTGAAGGCATCGGACGATTCCGCGCCAACATCCATCACCAGCGCGGCACGGTTGCGGGCAGCGTGCGCATCCTGCCGGATAAGATGCCGACGCTCGAATCGCTGCATTTGCCGCCGGGACTCAAGCGGCTGGCGGAAGCGCGCCAGGGGCTGGTGCTGGTGACCGGACCGACCGGATGCGGCAAGAGCTCGACGCTCGCGGCGCTGGTGGATCTGATCAACACCAATCGCCAGGATCATGTGGTGACGATCGAAGACCCGGTGGAGTTCCTCCATACGAACCGGCGGTCGATCATCGAGCAGATTGAGATCGGCCAGGATGCGCCGGATTTTGCGAGCTCGCTCCGCAGCGTGCTGCGGCAGAATCCCGACGTGATTCTGGTGGGCGAGATGCGCGATGCGGAAACGATTTCGACTGTTTTGACGGCAGCGGAGACCGGGCATCTGGTGCTTTCGACGCTGCACACGAACGATACGTCGCAGGCGGTGGGGCGAATACTGGATGCGTTTCCGCAAAACAGCCAGCATCAGATGCGGCAGCAGTTGTCGCTGGCGCTGCTGGCGATCGTCGCGCAGCAGCTGGTGCCGGCAGCGCCAGGCCAGGGGCAGGTGGCGCGCTATCCCGTTACCGAAATCCTGATGGCCACGAGCGGCGTGCGCCATCTGATTCGACGTGGAGATGACCACCAGATTTACTCCGCGGTTTCGACGGGACGGGCGGACGGGATGATCTCGATGGAGCAGTCGCTCGCGGAAATGGTGCGGGCAGGCAAGATCCAGCGCGAAGCGGCGATGTCGCATTGCTTCCGGACGGAAGATCTGCTGCGGTACCTGTAGGGTTATTTCGTATCGACTAAATCGGAGCTCGGCGCGCTGGTGCGTGTGGGCCAGTTGCGGATCCGTTCGAGCAACGCGTCGGATTCCGCGGTCTGGCCAGCTTCGGCAAGTGCGTTGGCGAGATGGAACTGCGCCTGATAATCGTTTGGCGCAAGCTCGGCGGCGCGGCGGTAGTGCGGGAGCGCATCCTGCAGGCGGTCGAGCGCCTGATAAACCTGGCCGAGACGATACTGCGCGATGGCATTCGCGGGATCGATCTTCACTGCGCGTTCGAGATCGGGGAGCGCTGCTTCGGGCTTGCCGTCGCGATAACGCAGAGCGGCGCGTGAGGAAAGCGCCGCGGCGAAATCCGGTTTGAGCTGGATGGCGCGATCGAAATCAGACAAGCCGGTAGTGGGGTCGAGCGAGTTTTCGCCGATGGCGAGTTCGTACCAGCCATCGGGGTCTTCCGGATGCCGGCTCGTGTACCAGCGAAGCTCAGCGACACCGGCTTCGCGCTGGTTGACGTGGATGGCCGCAAAGCCGCGCTCGCGCCGCGCAGTGTCGTCAGTGGGGGCGAGCTTCACGTAATGATCCCAGGCCGCAAGCGCAGGTCCGTACTGGCCGAGATTGGCGGCGGAAGTGGCGAAAGACTTCTGGATATCGGGGCGGTCAGGCGCGAGTTCCGCGGCGCGGGAGAGGACACGGAGAGTTTCGATGGGACGGCCGAGAGTATCCCAGGCGTAAGCGAGGCTGTACAGCGTATCCGCGCTGCCGGATTTCTGCAGCGGCGCTTCGGCTTCGATGGCGCCCGCATGATTGCCGCTCAGTTCGAGGGCCATCACGCGATCAATCATGACGTCTGGCGCGCTGCGCTGTTCGGGAGAGAGATGGTTCAGGTACGCGAGCGCTTCAGCGCCTTTTTTTTCGCGCAGTGCGAGAGCGGCTAATTGCAGATTCGCGTAGCCGTCATTCGGAGTGATGGCGAGCGACTGCGCGAAGGTCTTCTTCGCGCCCGCCGCATCGCCAGCCGTGAGCTGGTGGGTCGCGAATTTATCCAGAACGCTGCTGGAGCGCGGGGCGAGTGCGAGCGCTTTGCGGTGCGCCGCTTCGGCTTCGCTGAATTTCTTCTGGTTATCGAGCGAGACGCCGAGGAAACTCCAGGCTTCGGCTTCGGAGGGATGCACCGCGATTTCGGCGCGAAGTTTTTTTTCGGCCGTGATGTTATCGCCGCGCTTCAGAGCGTCCACGGCTTCGTTTAAAAGAGAAGCCGCCGCTGTGGCAATCGCGCAGAACGCAATGATCGCACAGAGGCGGCTTCTCACCACTGCAGTTTATCGCTATTGGCCGCCGGGCGGTCAAAGCGACGGTATGCTCCGGATCAGAACTCGAAGCGCAGCACGCTCGCGAGGATACGCGCGGGCCTCGTGTTGTTCGGGACGCCGAAGTTGTTGTTGATCTGGGTGCCCGAAGCGTTGAACGTCGCGGTGGTGTTGATGCCGCTGAATTCGGGATGGTTGAAAACGTTGTAGCCTTCGAAGCGAACCACGAAAGCTCTCCGTTCGGACCCGACCGGGAAGCGCTTGGCCAGATTCACATCGAAGTTGGTCCAGCCCGGCCCACGCAGAATGTTGACGCCTGCGTTGCCGATGGTGCCAACCGCGGGCTCG
>CAZPZE010000847.1:0-4082 GCA_964590625.1 uncultured Solibacteraceae bacterium | reverse complement strand
CAGAGTCAAGACCGCGAATGGGGTTCTTGAATCGAACACGTCGAAGGATGGCGTTCGGATGTTCCGCGGAATTCCGTTCGCGGCCCCGCCAGTCGGTGATCTGCGCTGGAAAGCCCCGCAGCCGGTGAAGAACTGGAGCGGCGTTCGCAATGCCGATCAGTTCGGGTCGCGTTGCATGCAACGCGCGGGTGGCGACTATTGGTTCCGCAGCAGTGGGCCGAGCGAAGACTGCCTCTATCTGAACGTCTGGACGCCGGCGAAGTCCGCAAACGAGAAACTTCCGGTGCTGGTCTATATTTTCGGCGGCGGATTTCAGAATGGTGACGGATCGGAATATCGCTATGACGGCGAGAGCATGGCGCGCAGGGGAATCGTCGCGGTGACCCTGAACTATCGCCTCGGGATCTTCGGATTCTTTTCCCATCCGGAGCTCACGAAAGAATCGCCGAATCACGCTTCCGGAAACTACGGCCTGCTCGATCAGGTAGCGGCCCTCCAGTGGGTGCAGAAGAACATCGCGGCGTTCGGCGGCGATCCGAAACATGTGACCGTTGCCGGCGAATCGGCCGGATCGATTTCCGTCAGCGCCCTGATGGCCTCACCGCTCTCGAAGAACATGATGGCGGGCGCGATCGGCGAGAGCGGAGCGCTGATCGCCACTCTCCCGCCGAAACCGCTTGCCGAGACGGAAAAGACCGGCGTCGCATTTGCCGAAAAAGCCGAAGCCACTTCGCTCGAAGCGCTGCGTGCGCTGAGCGCGGATAAGATCATGGAGCTGACGGCGCCTCCAGGACGCGGCGGTGCCGGCCGCGGCGCGGCGCCCGCGCTCTCATTCAGCGTGAACCTCGACGGCTATTTCCTGCCGAAGACGCTCCCGGAGATTTTCGAAGCGGGGCAGCAGGCAAAGATTCCGATGCTCGCGGGCAGCAATTCGGCGGAACAGGGTCCGAACAGCGTGCTGGGTCAGGCCGAGCCGACGGTGGAGAACTTCAAGGCTGCGATCGAGCGCCTGTATCCGGGCCATGCGGATGAAGTCCTCAAGGTTTATGCGCCCACTACGCCCGAAGAAGTTCGCCAGGCGGCGACCGATCTTGCCAGCGCGCGTTTCATCGCATTCGGTACCTGGAAGTGGACCGAACTGCAGGCCGCCAATGGCGGCAAACCGGTTTATCGCTATTACTATGCGCGCGTGCGGCCGCGTTACACCGGAATGCCGGGCGAGACTCCGGCTGAGAACGCCGGTGGTGGACGGGGCGCAGGGCGCGGCGGCGGACGCGGCGGCGCTGCAGCGGCGCCGGCTGGCGCGGCGCATTCCGCGGAGATTCAGTACGCGATGGGGAATCTCGATCTCGATCCGCGCTACGAGTGGACGGCTGACGATCACAAAGTCTCAGAGACCATGCAGGCCTATTTCGCGAACTTCATCAGGAAGTTCAATCCGAATGGCTCTGGTTTGCCGCAGTGGCCGCCCTATGATGCGAAGACGGGTTATCAGCGGATGCGAATTGATGTCGAATCGAAGGCGGGTCCGGAGCCGGATCGCGCCCGTTACCAGGTACTGGAAAAGATCAGCGCCGGGCAAAACTAACCCGCGCGGTCAGATTCCCATCAGCTCGTTCAGTTGAGCGGTCGTCCTGCTGCGATCGAGAAAACCGAACGTGCCGGAGTCTTTGACCTCGAGCGCCGCATCGATCAGACCCGTCATCGCCGCTCGATAGAGCGAGGTAGCGAGACTGATTCGCTTGACGCCCGCCGCGGCCAGTTCCGCGACCGGGAATGATTTTCCCGGAATGCCGGCCATGAAGTTGAACGGTCGCGTAGTCGCGGAACACACGGTTCGCACGGCTCCCACATCCGGCAGACCGGGAGCGAACAGCACGTGCGCTCCGGCGGCTTCGAAAGCCTGAAGGCGGCGGATCGTGTCCTCCAGTTTCGGCGAGGCATAGAGAAAATTGTGCGCCCGCGCCGCGACCAGAAACGGAAACGGCAGTGCGCGCGCGGCCTCAGCCGCCGCGGCGATTCGCTCCACCGCGAGGCTTTCCTCATACAGCGGATGCTCCGGATTGCCCGTAGAATCTTCGATCGTGCAGCCGACAAGCCCCGCCGCGGCCGCCAGCCGGACCGTCTCGGCCACGGCTTCCGGCGCGTCACCAAATCCATTTCCGAGATCTGCCGAAACCGGGAGTGGAGTGGCGTCGACAATCAGCCGCGCGTGAGCCAGGCTCTCCACCTGCGTAAGGCCGTGATCCCGCCGCCCGCCGGCAGCGGCCGCCGCCGCGCTCGAAGTCGCCAGCGCGGGAAAGCCGAGCCCGGCCAGTATGCGCGCCGAGAGCGTGTCCCAGGGATTGGGAAGAATAAAAAGACCCGGAGCTTCGTGAAGAGCGCGGAATCGGATTGCTTTTTCGGACTGAGTGCTATCCATGCCTGATTCTAAACTCGATGAAGGAGATGAATCGGCTCTATCAGATTCAGGAACAGGTCCGCGAGCGCACCGAACAGATCGCCGCCGCTCACGGAAACTGGCCGTGCCGCAAAGGCTGTGACGATTGCTGCCGTCACCTCGCGGCTGTTCCGCGTGTGACTAAGGACGAGTGGCTTCTGATCGCAGGCGCGATCGACGCCATGCCGGCGCCTCTCGCGGAGACCATTCGTGGGCGGCTCCGGAAATCCGCCGGTTCAACGCGGCCGATAGTCTGTCCGCTGCTCGACATGGATTCCGGCGCGTGCCTGATCTACGCGGCGCGGCCCGTTGCCTGCCGCTCCTACGGGTTCTATGCGGCACGCGACAAAGTTCTGGGCTGTCACCGGATCGAGAGTCTCGCCGGGGAATCGAGCGCCATCATCTGGGGCAATCACGAACCACTCGAAGAGCGCCTGAATCAGCTTGGTCCTGCCCGCGAGCTGCCGGAATGGCTGCCTTAGTCTGCTGCCGTCGCGAGCTCGCCTTCCGGCGTTTCCCGCGGAATCGTCACCTTTCCGCGGAAGTGCCGGTAGACCATAGTTGAATACGCAATCGCCAGCGCGAAGGCGGGAATCCACCACTTCAGTCCCACCGAGAGTCCGTAATTGGGGGCCGCGGAATTGAAGGCCGTCAGGCTGAGGCTCAAATCGCCGGAGGAAGGCAGCAGCAGCGGGAACAAACCGAATGCGGCGCTGCAAAGCAATCCCGCAATGAAGACCGCTGAACCAATGAACGCCCAGAACTGCAGCGACGCCGAGAGGGAGACGCGAAGCATCAGCAGGCCAAAAGCGGCGAGCAATGGAAACGCCCAGAGCAGCGGATATTCCGTGAATCGTTTCTGCAGTTGCGGCTGCACGAGGAAGCTGCAGACGGTGATCGCAACAACCGCCGCGCACACAGCCCAGTAAACTGCGGACGCAATGCGGCGCGCCGTCTCCTGCAGGCGGCCCGAAGTTTTCAGATTCACCCAAAGCGCCCCGTGCATCGTCAGCACCAGAAGCGCAGCAACACCGACCATCACGGTATACCAATCCAGAATGCCCGGTTCGGGACCTGTCCGGAACGTCGTCCAGAGCGGAACGAAGAAGTAACCATCCTTATCCAACGGAACGCCGCGCACCACATTTCCGAGGGCTGTTCCGTAAAACACTGCGAGCAGCAAACTGGCTCCGGAAAATACCGTGTCCCAGAACGAGCCCCACATCCCGTTGCGAATATGCCCGCGAAATTCGACCGCGATGCCGCGCAGCATCAGCAGCCAGAGCACGATCATCAGCGCAAGGTAGAAGCCGCTGAAGCCTGACGCATAGAGTCCGGGGAACGCGAAGTAGAGAGTGCCGCCCGCCGCCAGCAGCCACACTTCGTTGCCGTCCCACACCGGGCCAATCGAAGAAATCAGCGCCGACCGCTCGCCGTTCGTTCGTGCGGCGATCAGATGGATGATTCCGACTCCGAGGTCGAACCCATCGAGCAGAACGTAGGCCGTCAGCATGACGGCGACGATGCAGAACCAGAGTGTTGGCATTTTCGATAATCCTTAGTAATGCGCCAGCGCGGGCGCGGCCAGCTCCTTAGCGGATGGTCCGTGGTCGACTTCGCGCCAGATCAGAAACAAAAACAG
>CAZPZE010000846.1:0-7914 GCA_964590625.1 uncultured Solibacteraceae bacterium | reverse complement strand
TTCCGGCGTCCGCCCGTCATTCAGGACCGCGTGCATCTCCGCCGTAATCGGCAGTTCCACCCCATGTCGCTCCGCCAGGTGGATCGCCGCCGCCGTGGTCCGAACGCCTTCCGCCACCCCCACGGTCGACTCCATGATGCGGTCAAGTCGCATCCCTGCAGCGAGTTGCAGGCCAACCTTACGGTTTCGGCTTAAGTCACCCGTGCAGGTAAGCACCAGATCTCCCAGGCCGGCCAGGCCCGAAAGCGTCTCGGCCCGGCCTCCCGCTGCCACCGCCAGACGGGTCAGCTCTGCCAACCCGCGCGTGATCAGCGCCGCGACCGCGTTGTGCCCCATTCCCAGCCCGTCGCAAATTCCTGCCCCAATCGCGATCACGTTCTTCAGAGCCCCGCCGATCTCCACCCCGATCGGATCGTTCCCGGCGTAAACCCGCAGCGTCGGCCCGGAAAAGCGGTTCTGGATCTCCACCGCGGCATCCAGGTCCTCGGACGCCGCCACCACCGCCGTCGGACTCCCCGCCGCCACTTCCTTCGCAAAGCTGGGCCCGGAAAGCACGGCCACCCGGTAGCTGTCCCCAATTACCGTCCGGATGACTTCTGACATCCGCAGCAGCGACCCCGCCTCCAGCCCCTTCGTCGCGCTCACCAGCCGCATCGAGGGCCTCAGCCACGGCGACATCTGCTCGTACAGTTCGCGGACCACGTGCGATGGCATCACGCTCACCACCACATCCGCGCCGCTCAGAGCCTGCTCGAGCGACGAAACCGGCCGCGCGTTCTGCGCCAGCATCACGCCGGGCAGGAAAATATCGTTCTCGCGCGACGACGCCATCCGCGCCGCAAGATCCGGCTCGCGGACCCAGATCCGCACTTCCTCAAATCGAGGCGCAAGCGCCCGGCTCAGCGCGGTGCCCCACGCGCCGCCTCCGATGATGGCCAGATTTTTCACTTCAGGAATGCTTTCCAAAACGCAGCACGCGTTCGTTGCCGGTCCGAATCCGCTCGATGTTCCCCGCATGCCGCCACACAATCAGCACACCAGCGCCAAGCGCGGCCACCAGCACCGGCCACTCCGGATGCAGAATGATGAAGCAGGCGAACGGAAACAGCGCCGCGCCCGTGATTGATCCGAGCGAAAGGTAGCGCGTCGTCGCCACTACCAGAATGAAGATGAGCAGCACCACCAGCAGCGGCACCGGCGTGAGATAGCCGAACGCCCCAAGGAACGTCGCCACCGCCTTCCCGCCCTTGAACTTCAGGTAAGGAGAGAACGCATGGCCCAGCAGCACCGCCAGCGCCGTCGCGCTCATCCACGTCACATTGCCCTGCGTCAGCGTATCCGCCAGCCAGACCGCGAACAGCCCCTTCGCCGCATCGAGCACCAGCGTGATCACTCCCGCGCCGGTACCGCTCGTCCGCAACACATTGGTTGCCCCGATGTTCCCGGAGCCATGCTCGCGAACGTCCTTCCCGCTCTTGAGCCTGACGATAAAGAGACCGAACGGAATCCCGCCGACCAGAAATGCCACCACCACCGCAACCAGCCCCATCATCCGATCTCTTTCTCCCTCTCCAAATCATACGTGGCGAGTTTTGTATAAACAGACCCGCGATCTCCCGCGCGGCTTTCATAGAGGTGGAAACCGCGCACCTCGAACTCGCCGAACACAAGATCGTTCATCTCCGCCACGCGCCCCCGCAGCGCACGCACCTGCGAGTGATCCTTAATTCGCGCCAGCGTGATGTGCGGGTGAAATTCCCGCTCCTCCGCTTTGATCCCGATCGCAGCCGCCGCGCGATCCACGCCGCCCGCGAGCTCAGCGAGTTCCGGCCCCGCCTGCACGCCCGCAAACAGCGAATGCGGCCGATGCGGATTCGGAAAATACCCCAATTGCGCCACCCGCACCGGGAACGCCGGCCCCGGACGCACCGACTGCAATGCGCCTTCGAGTTCCGCCAGCCGCTCGTCCGGCCAGGATCCGATGAACTTCAGCGTCAGATGCAGATTCTCCACCGGCGCCCAGTTCGCGCGCGCCGAGCGCTCCAGTTCCGCAATCACGCCGCCCAACCGATGCAACACTTCCGCAGAAAGCGAAATCCCCGTAAACAGACGCATTTCCGTGCACCAGTTTAAAATATTTCTTCAAGTCCATGCCGGTCGTCCGCGTCATTCACTGGAAGGAAGCCGAAGCCAGCCCGCTTCTCGAGGCCTGCCGCACTGCGGGATTCGAAACCGAATATATCGAAGGCGACGGCGGCGCCATCTGCCGGGCCATCCGCACCAAACCGCCGGATATCGTCGCGATCGATCTCTCGCGACTGCCCAGTCACGGCCGCGAAGTCGCGGTCTGGCTTCGAAACACGAAAAGTACGCGCCACATCCCGATCGTATTCATCGGTGGCGATCCCGAAAAGCTTGCCGGCGTTCGCGCTCTTCTCCCGGATGCGGCGTACTGCGAACTCCCGAAGCTCGCCGCTGCCCTGAAGAACGCCGCGAAATCCGCATCGAAAGCTCCCGCTGTGCCGCCGCCGATGATGGATCGCTATCGCGAAAGATCGGCTGCTGAAAAGCTCGGCATCAAGGCTGACTCCAGCGTTTCCGTCGTGGATGCGCCGCGCGATTTCCCTGATCTCCTCGGCCCCCTTCCGGACGGTGTTGAATTTCAGGAAGAGCCCGCACCCGTCACACTCTGGTTCGTGCACGACCGCGACGCACTGATGAACGGGCTCCGCCAAATGCGCGCCATTGCGGCAGGAACAAAGCTCTGGCTCCTCTGGCGCAAAGGCGCAAAGCACCCCGGCCTCACCGAGAACGCACTCCGCGAATCGGCCATCGCCGTCGGCCTCGTTGACTACAAAATCTGCTCCGTCGATCCCAAATGGAGCGCCATGTGCTTCGCCCGCAGGAAGTCATGAAGGGCCGCATTCTCCCCCGCAGTTTCTACAATCGCCCCGCAACGGTGGTCGCGCGCGAGCTCCTGGGCAAAGTTCTCTCCCGCGGCAACACCGCCGGCGTCATCGTCGAAACCGAAGCCTACCCCGGCGGCGATGACCTCGCCTCCCATTCCGCCGCCGGTATCACTAAACGCACGCGCGTCATTTTCGGACCGCCCGGCCACGCTTACGTCTACTTCTGCTACGGTATGCACGTCTGCATGAACGTCGTCGCCGATTCCGACGGCACCGCCGGATGCGTCCTGATCCGCGCCGTTCAACCGATCGCAGGAAAAGAAATGATGCGTTCCCGCCGCCCCGCTGCCCGAAACGAACGCCAGCTTGCCTCCGGCCCAGCGCGACTCACGCAGGCCCTCGGCATCACGCTCGAAGACTACGGCGCCGACCTCACCCGGGGCGACTTCGTTATCCGCGAGCCGGACAAACCGCTGAAGTTCGCAATTGAAGTCACCCCGCGCATCGGCATCAGCAAATGCGAAGACCGCCCCCTCCGCTTCGTCATCAAAGGCAGCGAATTCCTCAGCGCCTGAGCAGGACGGCGGTCCCCTGACCTGCGCCGCGCCCCCGGCCCGGCCCCAACCCACCATAAGCGACCATAGAACTGATGATCTGGCTCATCCGTCACGGCGAAACCGAATGGAGCCTCTCCGGCGCTCACACCGGACGCACCGACATCCCCCTCACCCCGGCCGGCGAGGAAAGCGCACGAAAAGTTGCGCAGGAGCTGAATGGCCAGCAATTCTCGCTGGTCCTCACCAGCCCCCTGCGACGGGCCATGCGCACCTGCGAACTCGCGGGTTACGGCGATCAGGCGCAAATCGACCCTAACCTGTCCGAATGGGACTACGGGCGATACGAAGGCCGCACGACTGAGGAAATTCGCAGGGAGCGCCCGGGCTGGTATATTTTCCATGACGGCGTCGAAGGTGGCGAAACCATTGGTCAGGTCGCTGCCCGCGCTCACGACGTCATCGATCGAGCCCTGAAGGCCGATGGAGACGTCGCCCTCTTCGCGCACGGCCATATCCTGCGCATTCTCGCGGCCTGCTACCTTGGCCTCCCTCCCGAAGATGGCAGAATGTTTGTGCTCGGCACCGGCGCTATTTCCATCCTCGGTTACGAACACGACCACGAAGAGCGCGCCATTCTCCGCTGGAACTCATAAGCCATGACCGAAGCATTCCTCAAAGAAATTCTGGATTTCGCGCTCGAACTCAACGCCGCCGCCGGCGAATTCATCCTGCCGCTCTGGAAGAACGTTCGCGTCGATCACAAGTCGGACGGCTCTGAAGTCACCGAAGCCGATCGCGGCGCGGAACAGCTGCTGCGCCGCCTCCTCGCCGCTCGTTATCCCGATCACGCCATCCTTGGCGAAGAATTCGGCGGTGAGCGAAATCCCCAGGCCGAACACCTCTGGCTCCTCGATCCTGTCGACGGCACCGCGTCCTTCGCCGCCGCGCTTCCGCTCTTCGGAACGCTGATCGCCTGTCTTCATCGCGGTGAGCCCGTCGTCGGCCTCATCGGCGCGCACGCGCTCGGCGAGACCACGTACGCCGCGAAAGGCCTCGGCTGCTGGCATCGTGAAAACGGAAAGCCACCCGTGCGCGTTCAGACTTCAGCCACCACGGAACTCAGGGATGCCTGCGTTATCGCGACCGGCGTGGAATGCACCGATCTCGATCCGCTTGGCCGGCGCCCCGATCTCCGGGTTTCGGAACTTTACCGTCGAGCGAAGCGTTTCCGCTGGTCCGGCGACTGCATCAACTATTCGCTGCTCTGCCAGGGCCGCATCGACGTCGCCCTCGATCCCCGCATGAACCCCTGGGACATCGCCGCGCTCGTCCCCTGCGTGAAAGAAGCCGGTGGCGTGCTCACCGCGCTCGATGGGAATGAAGACGTCGTCTGGGGATCCGATCTCGTCGCGTCGGCTACTCCGCAGCTCCACGCGCACGTTTTGGAGACGCTTGCCGTAGCCCGTCGACAATCAGCTTCAGACCGTCGTTGAATCGCCGGTCGAACTTCGTGAAGAGGAAATCGCCCGCCTTCGCGGCCATCGGCATTTCCTTCGCATCCACGCGCGTGGCCCGCACCTCCGGCTTATAGGTGTCTTCCATCTCTCCGCCGGGCAGAAATACCGCCTGCTCCTCAATCACGAAACCCACTACGTAGCAGTAGACCGAGGAAAGCCCCATGACCGCGACATACGGCGAGAAACCTTCATCCGTCAGGCGCCGGATCGCGGCTTCCATCGAGGCATAAATCGCCGGATCGGTCATGCGTGTGCCGCTTACCATCCGCGCACCGTCGCGATAGCTCATCAGCACCCGCCGCAGGGTGCGCCCGTAGTACATCGCCCACCCATCCCATCGCATCTTTCGCCGGGCATGGATCTCCCCCGCCAGCCGGCGCAGAACCACCGTAGCCATCTCATCGAGGAGTTCCTGTTTGTCGCGAAAATGCCAGTAGATTGCGGGCGCTTTTACATTCAGCTTCGCCGCGAGGCGCCGCAGCGTCAGCCCCTCCAGTCCCGTCTCCACCAACAGGTCGAGCGCGCTCGAAACAACCGTTTGCCGGTCCATCCTTAACTATGTTAAGTTATTTAACAATGTTAAACAACTCATCCGAAACCTCGGTCCTTATCGCCGGCGCCGGACCCACCGGTCTCACGCTCGCCTGTGACCTCGCCCGCCGCGGTGTGAACCTCCGGATCATCGACAAGGCTCCCGAATACTTCCGCGGATCGAGGGCAAAAGGCCTGCAGCCCCGCAGCCTCGAAGTGATGCACTTTCTCGGTATCGCCGATCGCATCGTCGCGGGCGGCCGCTTCCACATGCCGATTCGAACGTACGAAAGCGGCGTGGTCACCATGGATCGTGACATGTGGGAAGCGTTCCAGCCCACGCCGGAGACTCCCTACGCCAGCCCGCTCATGATCGCTCAGTGGCGCGTCGAAGAGGCCCTTCGCGATCTGCTCGCGACTCACGGCAAGCAGGTCGAACTCGGCGTCGAACTGACCGCCATTGAACAGGATGAAGACGGCGTCCTCGCCACTGTCCGGAGAGGCGACGCCACCGAACAAATTCGCTGCCACTATCTCGTCGGCGCCGATGGCGGCCATAGCTTCGTCCGCAAAGCCATGGGCATCGGTTTTGAGGGCGAAACCTGGCCCAACGCCCGCATGTATGTCGGCGACCTCGAAACAGACGATCTCGATCGCGACCACTGGCACACCTGGCCGGCTCACCCCGGCGGCTGGATTGCGCTCTGTCCGCTCCCGGGCACCAGGTCGTTCCAGTTCCAGGCCGGTATCGCCGACGAATCCCCGGCGGAACCGTCGCTCGAGATCTTCCAGCGCATCCTCAACGAGCGCACCGGCAGCACTGCCATCCGGCTCTCCAATCCGACCTGGCTCTCGCTCTATCGCGTCAACATCCGCATGGTCGATCGTTACCGCGCCGGCCGTGTCTTTCTCGCGGGAGACGCCGCACACGTCCACTCGCCAGCCGGAGGGCAGGGAATGAACACCGGGATTCAGGACGCGTGGAACCTCGGCTGGAAACTCGCCTTCGTTCTCAATGGCGCGAATCCATCGCTCCTCGATACCTACGAAGAAGAGCGCCTTCCCGTCGCCGCTTCCGTTCTCGGCATCACCACTCGCCTCTCGTATCAGTTCGCCAAAAAAGGCAATCGCTTTACGCGCAGCCCCGAAACCCTGCAACTCGGAATCCACTACCGCTACAGCTCTCTCAGCTCTCCCCGGAACTCAACGGACGAGGGTCCCGCGCCCGGCGACCGCATGCCTGACGCTGACATGAACGGCGAGCGCCTGTTCGACCGCCTCCGTGCCGGCGCCTTCACGCTGCTCCCGGACCGCTGCACGCTGATCCGGCCGGATGGCTACATTGCCTGGATGGGTGAGAACGCAGCCGGAGCCGAAGCATATCTCGAAAAGCTCGGCATCAAACAAAAAGCCGCTCCATGAGGGAGCGGCTCGTTGTTTTAGGTTCAGGGGTGACGGCCCGGCCGTTAACCTTCTGGTCAACGACGGCGGGCCGTCAGGGGTAAAACTTCGACTTAGAACGCGAGTCGAAGTTCGAGCTGAATGTTCCGCATCGTCGCCGCATTGTTTGCGGCGCCGAAGCCTGCGTTCTTCGGGAGCTGGCGGCCATTGTTGATGTTGCCAGCCGCGTTGAACTCGGAGTTCTGCAGCGTCATCGACGTCGGGTTGTTGAACGTCGCTGACGTGCTGATGCCGGTAATGTTCACCTTGTTGAATGTGTTGTAGATGTCCGCGCGGAACTCAAACCGGCGGCTTTCCTGGAACTTCCAGAAGCGGAAGCGCCGTACCACGGAAGTATCTACGTTGTTCACCGCGCAACCGCGCATGCTGTAACGAGCCGATTCAAGGCCCGTGCTGCCATACGTCGGTCCCTTGATGTCTGCAGCATTGAATTCGGAGTACACGTTGCCGGAGCATCCGCCGCCGACGCCGTTACCCAGAACGTCCATCCCGCCAAAGTCCGGCGAACCGGTGATGTTCACGTTGAATCCATTCTGGTTGTAGCCGTACCCCGGTGCGAAGGCATTGCCCGAGGCCAGCGTCCAGATACCGGCGATCTGCCAGTCCTTCGTGAGCTGGTGAATGAACGCGTTACCCTGGATACCGGCTGGTTCCCAGGTCGAGTTCATCTTGAAAAAGTCCGGTTTCACGTCGAGGTTCTGATTCAGGGCTTCATACTTCGCCTGATCGGACCGCAGACTGATCGATCCATCGGCATTATGGACATACCGCTGGACGAGACCAGTGTTGCCGGTCAGCGAGAAGCCGTGCGTATAAGAGCTCTCGAACGAGAACCCGTGGCTGAATCGCCGGCTCAGGGTAATCTGCATCGAGTGGTAGGTGTCCCAGAAGTCGGTCGTATTCTGCGCGATCCCGCTGTACCCCGCATACGGACGAAGC
>CAZPZE010000845.1:0-1791 GCA_964590625.1 uncultured Solibacteraceae bacterium | reverse complement strand
TGAATATCTATGAGGCTATGTAAGTCAGTTCCAGTTGCCATCGAAAAATAATGGAGAGCCTTTAAGTCGCCAGCCCCCGATCGGCCGGATCTTACTCCCGGTCTATGCCAGCAAATCGTGATCGATGCAACTCCGTCGCCGGGCCGATTCACCGGCCGCACGCAGGATCTTTTCCAGCTCGGAGTTGTGGATACGATCCAGAAACAGGTTCATCAGGCCCGTATCCAATCGGCCCTGGCGAAGATCGGCTTTCAGATCGCGCAGGGCGATGTATCGAGCGGCCCGGGCGTCAGTGTTGGAGATTGTTCTGATTCGGTCCTGGGCAATGCGCACTAAAATCCTGGCGATTTTATTTTTTTCGTCCGCGGGATTGCGCGCTCAGACCTTCGCCCTGAACCCGGTTCAGGTGCGGGCGGCGGCGGGGCGGCTCTACGTTTCGACGACGGGCACACCGCCCGCGGCAGCGGATCTGCAGAATCCCACGCATTGGCTGATCGCAGGGCAGGCGCCGGATGCAAAACAGGCGGAGCCAGTCTCGCTGGCCGGTAATCCGGTATGGGATGCGAACAGCGCGACCGTCACGCTGAACTATGTGATTCCTGCCGATCTTGGCCAGGCTGATCCCCGCACGTGGACCTGGAACGTCATCTATACTCCGGCGGCGATTTCGGCAACGAGTACCGCGAAACCCGTTTCTTCGTCGCGATCGTTTTTTGGAGCAGCCAAAGGCAAGAGCGATGCGGATATCTATTTGTCCGGAACATTCCTCGCGGGCGAAGGCACCAGGCCGCTCTATGCTCTGGACGCGAAGATCGGGTGGGTGCCGGAATGGCGAAATCCTCTGAGCAGCAGCCAGCACCCTCGAACGTCTATCTTTGCGGGCGTGGAGAGTTCGCTAACCATCAACTCGACCGCAAAGCCGCCGGTCAACCGCACGCAGGCAGATCCGGATTCGATCACGGCGGATATCAATGTGCACTTCATCAGGTCGAACTGGACTTTTTCTCTCTTTCCCGTGAAAGGCGAGTTCTCCCGCGACAATCCAGACAGCAACCTTGTACCGGCGGGGACGATTCAATGGGCATGGGCGCCGAAGAATTTTGGCAAACGCAGCGCGATCGCGTTCTATCCAAGTATTGGCATCGAAGGCGGCCGCAATCTGGATAAGCCGGCGACCTTCGACGGCGTAGCCGCGAACCTGAGCGGATACAACGGGATCTTTCGCGGTGTCATCGGCGCATTCGCGGCGTACTACTTCGAGAGCGCGAAAGCGGATCCCGATAATCCGTATCAACTCGAGATCACCTCCACGTTCGTCGATCGGATTCTGGCGACTCCGGAGCCTTTTCTGACAACGTCGCTGGTGAACGGCCAGAGCGTGACAAAGATCAACTTCGGCACCAATCCGCGTGAATATATTGAAACCGATCTCACGTGGAATGTGAACTCTCTGGTGGGAGTGACGCTGAAGGACACCTGGGGATCTCTTCCGCCGCTGTTCGCTCTCACCGGGCAGCAGGTCACGGTGGGGCTCACGTTCAAGGCGAAGTTCCCCAACATTCGTTGAGGAATGGCGCTACGATCCCGCAGGTTCCTCACATTTTTTGCAAAGCAGTTGATGGCCGAGGAAGTCCGCGCGGCCCGCAGGGGTGGTGACCCACGGGCGGTTTTCCCACGGCGGTTTGTGGCGGACGTGCTGGGTGTGGCCGCATTCGAGATCGGCAACCCAGTCTCCATTTTCGTCCTGGTGGAAGGCGATGATGCGGCGTTTCATCAGTTGGCAGTGGGCTT
>CAZPZE010000844.1:0-3278 GCA_964590625.1 uncultured Solibacteraceae bacterium | reverse complement strand
CACTGAGGTCGATATTCCGGCGCAACCCTTGGCATCGGCGCTGCGCGCGTTTGGCGTGGAAACCGACAGCCAGGTGATGTTCTCCAAGGAACTCGTCGAAGGCCGCACCAACCGCGCGGTGAAGGGCAATTATTCGGCGGCCGAAGCGCTGGACGAATTGCTCAAGGGCACCAATCTGCGCGCCGAACAAAGCGCCGATCGGGTGTTTTTGATCAGGAGCGCCGCCAGGACCCACGCGTCGGCAGAAGCCGCGCAGCCCATTCAGCCGATGCAACTCGCGCAGGCTTCTCTGCCGCGCGCCAGCGTGGAGACGGTGACGGTCACATCGTCGAAACTCGGCGGCGCTGATGTGCAGAGCATTCCGATTGCCATCACCGCGCTCAGCCAGGAACAACTTACGGCCACGCAAACAGCTGGTGGCCCGGACCTGATCAAACAGGTTCCGAACATGACCTTCACCAAGACGAATTTCAGCGGTTACTCGATCCAGCTTCGCGGTATCGGCACGCAGGCCATTTCCGTCACCACCGATCCGGCTGTCGCCGTGTCGTTCAACGATATTCCCTTCATCCGCAATCACTTCTTCGAACAGGAATTCTTCGACGTGGGGCAGGTGGCCGTTCTACGTGGCCCGCAAGGCACGCTCTATGGCCGCAACGCAACCGCGGGCGTGGTCAACCTGACGAGTGCGCGCCCAAGCGACCAATTCGAAGCGATGGCGAGCGGTGAAATCGGGAATTATCACCAGCGCCGCTTCGAAGGCATGGTGAACATCCCTATCACCGACGACCGGCTGGATATCCGTGTTGCGGGCGAGTGGACCAAGCGGCAAGGTTATTCCTTCAACGAAATAGATCAGCAGCGTATCGATGGCCGCGATCTGTGGTCGGGCCGCGTCACCATTGGTTTCAAGCCAATGGAGAACCTGCAGACCTATTTGATCTGGGAACACTTTTCGGAAGACGACGACCGTTTGCGATCCAGCAAGCAGCTTTGCAAGACGGATTTGCCGCCGGCCAGCATCAACGGCGTAAATGTTTTTCCGGCGACCTTAAATCTCTTGGGCGCCATAACGCTGAGCCAGGATTATTTGAGCCAGGGCTGTCTGCCGTCGTCGCTCTACAGCGATGAGGCCTTCCAGGTTCCTTACGGGTTTTCGTTGCCTTACGCGGTTTCCGCCGGCGTCGCAGGCATAGCGAACGTCGACGTCGATCCCTACGCCGCCACCACGCAATCGCGGAACCTGCGAATTATCCAATCGACGATTCCGCCGATCTACCGGGCAAAAAACGACATACTGGAATTCAACACCGATTATTCGGTCACGCCTGTTCTAACCCTCACGTCGCAAACAGGCTTCAATCACGATTTTCTCTGGGCGACACAGGACTACAATCGCTTCAACACATCTTCCGGCTTCTTCCAGGACACAACCGCAAACAGCCATTTCCCCAACGCCATCCAGAATGGATTCTTCTGCGATCCGCAGCTTGGTTGTGCCGACCGCCTGGTGGCCCAGGATTTGGTGAAGCAGCATTCCTGGCAATTCAGCCAAGAACTGCGCCTGGCCTCGAAGTTTGCCGGACCGCTCAACTTTACGGCGGGTGGAAATTATCTTCACTATGAAACGGAAGAGAACTACTACGTCTTCATAAATGCGCTGACGGCGTATTCGCTTCTCGGTTCCGGCTTTCATCCCGACAGCAACTATGTTCCCGGCGTTACGGATAACAGTGCTTGCCTGCGTTTCAGCGGCGGAAGTGGTGTTGCCGACGGTACGTTCGGAAATTTCGGCTTCCAGTATTTCCCGCCTGAGATCAGCAGCACGCCGACACAAAGCTGCATTTACATCGATCCCAATCCCATCGATAAGCTGAACGATCAGGGCCACAATTATTTCGTCAGCCAGAACCCGTACACGCTGAACTCTTACGCGATGTTCGGAGAGGCAACGTATGACATCACGCAAGACCTCAAGCTCACCGGCGGTTTGCGCTGGACGGAAGATCGCAAACACTTCACGTTGATTCCGAGCGAGTTGATCCTGGCGGGCTATGGAACGCCGGTGACTGGCGTGGTGGATCAAGTCTGGGATCAGTTTACTGGCCGCGCGGTCGCAAACTGGACGCCCAAACTCGATTTCACCGACCAAACGCTTGTCTATGGTTCGTTTGCGCATGGCTACAAGGCTGGCGGCGCCAATCCGCCGGGCGCGCTGTTCTACAGCTACCCTTTCAACGATGCTTCCATAAGCAACCCGATCCACCCGCTGACCTTCAAGCCAGAGTTCATCAATGCCTACGAACTCGGTACCAAGAACACGTTGCTGGATGGCGAACTGACATTCAACGCCAGCGCCTTCTATTACGACTACAAGAACTACCAGATATCGGAAATCATCGACCGCACTTCGATCAATTTGAATTTCGACGCCAGGGTGAAAGGGGCGGAAGTCGAGGCGGTATGGGAGCCGGTCCCGGGATTGCGGTTCAATTTCTCCGGGGGCTGGGAAGACACAGCGCTTGCGAAAGGATCAAAGGCCGTCGACTTGATCGACCGTACCGCCGGTCACGACGATTGGATCGTCATCAAGCCGTTCGTCACCAACGCGTCGAACTGCATCCTTCCGAAATATGTCGCATCCAGCCTGATCCTTGCGTATCAGCCTTTGCTCGGCCAGCAAACCAATCCTGAGGCAAACGGCTGTTCTTACGCATATGGTTTGCATGTCGATCCCATCACGCTGCTTCCCTATGTGGCGGATCCCACCGTTTCCTCGCAAACGGATTTCCAGCAAATCCCGCAGGGCGGCGATCTCAGCCTCGTTCCGGGCTATCATGGATTCGATCCGGTCGGTCCGACAGCCGCCAACAATGGCGCGGGCCCCGTTCCCAACAACGGACAGGGTTTCGATAAAGACCTTTCTGGAAATGAGCTGCCAAATGCAGCGCCCTTCACCGTCTCGTTCGGCGCGCAATACAGCGTGCCTCTTTCTTCGGATTGGGCGGGCACGTTGCGCAGCGATTTCTATTGGCAGGATGCCAGTTGGGCGCGCATCTTCAACGACGATCCTTACGACCGCATTCGCGGCTACAACACCGTCAATCTTACGCTGATCTTCACCAACCAGAACGGCTGGCAGGTGATGCTCTACGACAAGAACGTGTTCAACACGACCGCCATTACCGGCACGTTCCTCAACAGCGACGACAGCGGCCTGACAACCAACGTGTTCCTGACCGATCCCAAGCTGATCGGCGTCCGCGTCACGAAGAACT
>CAZPZE010000843.1:0-1620 GCA_964590625.1 uncultured Solibacteraceae bacterium | reverse complement strand
CAGCTCCTACCAGCCCGATTCCATGTCGCTCGACGTCCAGGCCCCAAACGGAGGTCTGCTGATTCTGAGCGAAATCTACTATCCCGGCTGGCGAGCCACCGTCAACGGCCAGGACACCGAAGTCCTCCGGGTCGATGGCGGCCTGCGCGGCATTCTTCTGAAGCAAGGCGCGAATCGCGTTACCCTGACCTACGCTCCCACCGGACAATACGCCGGTCTCGCAATCACCCTCGTGGCGTTTCTCCTCTGCGGCGCGTGCGGCTTTGCGATTGTCCGAGATCACAGCCCTACGCAGACCGGCGATCCTCTGATCTCACCGGTGACACGGCCGGCATGAGGCCTTTTCTATCGCAATTTCCAATTGATTCCGACGAGAAAATCCACCTGGTTCAGATTCGACGCAAAAATTCCCCCAACGATCGAGCCGTCTATCCCCCATACAGGCGTCGTGAACCATCGTGTATACCGCACCTGTGGTGCGAGCCTCAGGTGGCCAACCCGGAACTGAACGCCTCCACCGCTGACAAATCCGACGGTTGGGCTATAGCTCGTCGCATAGGTCGATGAAGACGGCGGACCCAGGCCCGAAAAGTTGCTCTGACTGATGATGGTAATGCTGCCTCTCATTATTCGAGGCGTGACTCCCGCTTCCAGGAACGGGTTCATCGCGTGCTCTCGCAGCCGGTATTTCAGGAGAAGGGGAAATTCCCAAACGTTGTCGCGTTCGCCGGCGGTCTGGTAGACGTACGCGCCGGTGTAGAACGTGAAAAATAAGCCCTGGCGGTGATACAGCGCATCGAACTCGACACTGAAGCCGTGAGCCAGGCCCATCTCGATCGCCGGCCCCACTACGTAAAATCGCGATTCCGGCCTGAACGGCGGCGCCCCGCTGATCACGCTGGACTCAGGCGTGTGGAAACCTGTCACATCGTCCGTGACGCGGCCGCCTCCAATAACACCGATCGAGAAGGCTTGTGCGGCGCAGGTGCAACAACTCAGAAAGGAAATAAGAAGGAAACGCAAGAGTGGCACCGTGCAATTGGACCGCCATGAATGATTCCGGTCCTCGCCGTCATTCTCTGCGCCTTTTACGCCCTTCCTTGCCCTCTGGATACCAGTACTGCGAAAATCGTAAAAGCCTTGACCATTTCTTAATGCCGGGCTACCCTGTCTAAAAACCAGATCACGGATTATGAAACCGGTTCTCGCCCTCGCTGCCTGCGCTCTCGCGCTTTCCGTCCCGTCCCTCGGGTCGGCTTCGACGCTCTATTCGTCGCTTCCGGATAACGATCTCTCCGCGCCCGACATCACTACCTACAACGGATCCGGCGAATTCCAGCTCGCGAATGATTCGATCGTGAACTCGGCGACCGTCGCCATCTGGGTTGATCCCAACCAGACTCCGACCACTCTCGATTGGGCGATTCAGTCTTCCGCCGGCAGCGGCGTTCTCTTCTCCGGCACCACCGCCACCCTCACCGATGACGGACCTTCCGTCGTCCGCAACGGCCTTTATTCCCTTTACTACGCGACCTTCACTATTCCCGACGCCGCTCTCACCGCCGGAGATTACTGGCTGCATCTTTCCAACTGCGTTGGCGGTCCCAGCGGCTGCGGCTG
>CAZPZE010000842.1:0-2056 GCA_964590625.1 uncultured Solibacteraceae bacterium | reverse complement strand
GCAGCTTGCGCGCCAGCATGCGGCGCGCGCGATTGCCGGTGTCTTCGATTGCGGCGCGCAGACAGCGCTCCGCGTCGAGAGCGCTGAGGCTCACGACTTCGATCAGAAATAATGCTTCCATCTGCCGCTGCTGCGCCAGCCGTTCTAATGCGCCCTGCGTGTCCGCCCCTTCGAAGCGGCCGTCCTCGAACGCCACGCAGTCGATCGACGCCGAGATATCCAGCGTCTTCTTCAGATTGTCGAGATTGTGGCGGCCGCGGCTGCTCAGATCGCCATCGCGCCGCAGCAGAAGCGCCGTGAATGACGGCTCCGCGCACACGAACCGGCGGATGCCCGGCTGCAGATCGGCTTTCTCGGGATTGCGCAGCGTGTCCGCGTAATGAATCACCGAATACGGCTTCGCATACGGCCCCGTCATATCGAAGCGGATGCCGATCAGCGCGATCGCGCGTCCCGAATCGTTCGCGAAGATCACGGAATAAGGAATCGCCGGAGCGATGAGTTCACGCGGCGCCCTTCCCAGCAGCGGTGCGAGCTCGCGCTCGAACTCTTCCGTTCCCGGAGCGATCAGTCTGACGCCTTCGATTGTGCTGGGCGTTATCTTCATCGCGGACAGTATGATTGTAGACGAATCCATGCACGATCCTCTGATCTTCGCTCTCGATTTCGATTCCGCGCGCGACGCCGATGCGCTCGTCAATGCGCTGGGTGATTCCGGCGGCTTCTACAAAGTCGGCATGGAACTCTACGCGGCGGCGGGAATGGATTACGTCCGCAGCCTGATCGATCGCGGCAAGCGCGTGTTCCTCGACATGAAGTATTACGACATCGGCGAGACCGTGAAGCGCGCGGTGAGCGTGGCGGCGAAGTCGGGCGCGACGTTCCTCACGGTGCACGCAGTGGGTCAGGTGATGCGAGCGGCGATCGAAGGCCGCGGCGACTCGCCGATGAAGCTGCTCGCGGTCACGGTGCTGACCAGCCTCGACGGCAACGACCTGAAGGAGATGGGACATCAGCAGACGGTGAGCGAACTGGTCGCGATGCGGGTGAAGCAGGCGCGCGAGATCGGGATCGACGGCCTCGTGGCGTCGCCTCTCGAAGCGGCGTCGATCCGGAAGATCGCGGGGCCGGACGCGATCCTCGTAACGCCCGGTGTGCGATCGCGCGGCGCGGCGACGGGCGATCAGAAGCGCGTCGCTACTCCGGCCGAGGCGATGCGCGATGGCGCGAACTATCTCGTGATCGGCCGCCAGGTCACGCGCGCCGCCGATCCGGCCGCGGCCGTCGCCGCCATTCGTCAAGAGCTCGCCTGACGTGCACCAGATCGATCAGTTCCTGGCCAGCTATGGCTACTTCGCGCTGTTCGGGCTGCTGATGCTGGGGATCGTGGGGCCTTTGATTCCGGACGAGACCATACTGGTACTCGCCGGCATCGCGATTCACCGCGGCCAGATGAGCTGGGTACCGGCGCTGTTCTGCGGAATTGGGGGCAGCCTCTGCGGGATCACCGTGAGCTACCTGCTGGGGCGCACCGGCGTGATCTACGCCGTCCATCATGTTCCCTGGCTCGAGAAACATGTGGGGACGTATCTTCCCCGGGCTCATCGTTGGTTCGAGCGCTTCGGGAAGTGGACGCTGACGTTTGGTTACTTCATCGCCGGAGTGCGTCACTTCACGGCGCTGGTGGCGGGGACAAGCCAGCTGCGGTTCGGGACGTTCGCGCTCTACGCGTGGCCTGGCGGGTGTTTGTGGGTGGCGTGCTTTCTCGGCATCGGTTACTACGTGGGGGAGGGCTGGGAGGAGATCACGCAGCGGCTCAACATGGCCGCCCTGGTGATCGCGGTGGTGGTGGCGGCGACTGGGTTCCTTTGGTGGTTTATGAGGCGCCGTCGATATTGACCAGTCCATCGCCCGATTCGTATTCGGGTTCGTAATCCGGGGCGAGGATGGAATAGATCATGTCGAGCTTGTCCTGCAGCTCGTTGTTCTGCTCTTCGAGCTGGCGGATGCGCTCCAGGAGTTCTTTTTCGCTGGGCATATCTCTACTTTACGGCTC
>CAZPZE010000841.1:0-16579 GCA_964590625.1 uncultured Solibacteraceae bacterium | reverse complement strand
GCTGGATTTCGTGGTCGGTGGATGGTCGGCGAACCTGATCAACACGATGACGTCCGGGCTGCCGCTGAATATCGGTTACTCGGCGACTTCGCAGCAGCAGGTCAGCAACCTGGTCTCCGAACGGCCGAATCTGGTTTCCGGCCAGTCGATCTATCTGAACAGCAGCAATCCGATTTACTACCTGAATCCCGCGGCTTTCAGCGTGCCGAACTATACGCAGCCTTTCGGAAACTCGCCCCGCAACGTTGCGCGGATGCCCGCGATCTACCAGGCCGATTTCGGCCTGCATAAGAACTTCCCGATCAGCGAAGAGCGGTACGTGCAGTTCCGCGCCGAGGCGTTCAATCTGCTCAACAAGACAAACTTCGCCAGCGTGAGCAGCACGAGTGCCAACAACAGCTCATTCGGCATCTTCAACGCTACTTTTCCGGCGCGGCAGCTGCAGCTGGCGCTGAGGCTGGTGTTCTGATGAAACGCTCACTCCTTCTGTTCTGTGCGCTTGCTTCGGC
Source organism: uncultured Solibacteraceae bacterium (assembly GCA_964590625.1). Lineage (GTDB taxonomy): Bacteria > Acidobacteriota > Terriglobia > Bryobacterales > Bryobacteraceae > BOG-234. Next base: position 16,070 of record CAZPZE010000841.1, on the reverse strand, counting down.
AAGCGCACAGAGCGTAAAAATCAACGAGATTCAACTGGTCGGCACCCACAACAGCTATCACTCCGGCATCAGCCCGAATGAGTTCGCCAATCTGGAGAAGATGAATCCGCGCGCGGCAGCGTCGCTCGCATACCGGCATCCTCCGATCGAGAAGCAGCTCAACGACGGCGTCCGGCAGATCGAGATCGATGTTTACGGCGACTCAAAAGGCGGGCTCTTTGCTCATCCGCAGGGGCCGGTGCTCGCCGCAAAGGCGGGCCTGCCTGCGGATCCGCCATTCGATCCGAACGGCATCATGCTGAAGCCCGGCTTCAAAGTGCTGCACGTGGAAGATCTCGATTACCGGAGCAGCTGCGAACCGTTCACGAACTGTCTCACGATTGTGCGGAACTGGTCGAACGCGCATCCCGGACATCTGCCGATTTTCATCCTCATCGAAAACAAAGACGGAAAGCCGCGGCTCCAAAACGGCGCAATGCCGGAGCCGCTGACGACGGCCACCTTCGATGCGCTGGATGCGGAGATTCGGTCGGTCTTTCAGCCTTCCGAATTAATTACGCCCGATGACGTGCGCGGTACGCACAAGACGCTGAATGAAGCCGTGCTCGCTGACGGCTGGCCTACGCTCGATAAAGCGCGCGGCAAAATCATCTTCCTGCTCGATCAGCGGCGCGTGGAATCGATCTACACGGAGGGTCATCCGTCACTTGAACATCGCGTGGCGTTCACGAACGCCACGCCAGGCGCGCCGGATGCCGCGTTCACCGAATGCAACGATTCGGTGAGCAAGCCGGATCTCGTACCCGGGCTGATCCACAAAGGCTATCTCGTGCGGACCATGACGGATGGCGGCCCCGCCGCCGTGAGCGCGGACAACACCACTCGAAGCACGGCGTCGATCCAGAGTGGTGCGCAGATCCTGAGCACGGACTATCCGGCTGGGGAAGCGGCGGCGTCAGGATTCTTCGTGACGGTGCGGCCGGCGGGCCAGACGTATCCGAACGCGCGCTGCAATCCGGTGCTGAAGCCGGCCAACTGTTCGGACGCGATGCTGGCTGAACCCCGCTGACGGCTCTCACAAAAACAAAAAAACGGCGAGGGGGGGAACGCCTCGCCGTTTTTCTTTGCCCCGCTCGCCGCGCGGAGCGCGACGGCAGGGCGAACCGTTTCTCGCCTCAGTAGGTGAATCGAAGCGTGAACTGAATGCGCCGGTTGCCGGTGGCGGTTCCGCCCGCCAGACCGCCGCCACCGCGGCCACCGCCACCGAATCCGGCAGTATTCTGTGACTGCCCGAACAGCGGCGAGTTGAGGTCGCCCACCGGGATGCCGCGATTCACGTGGTTCATGATGTTGGTGACCGCGACGGTCAAACCAACGTTGTAGCGATGCGCGGTGCTGCCGCCGACGGCACCGAATCCGCCACCGCGTCCGCCTCCACCGCCGCGCCCGCCGAATCCTCCACCGCCGCCGCGGGAGCCGCCACCACCGCCGCGTCCGCCGCCACCGCCTCCGGGACCACCGAATCCTCCTCCGCCACCACCCTGCGGCGCAGCCGAAGCATTACGGCGCTCACCCCAACCGAAGTTCCGCGTGAAGCGAACATCGGCCGTCACGCGGCCAACCCCATCGCCGTAGTTGATCGGGATGATCTGATCGCCGGGGCCCGGCGTCACGTTGAAGTTTCCGAAAGGCGTGCACTTGATATTGCCGCCGCAAGTCGCCTCCGGGGATGCGAACGCCGGACGATCGTTGCGAATACGATCGCCGTTATAGTCGGTGCCAGTGATGATATTGAAGGGGGTCCGCGAGTTCACTGAAATCGAGGGCGAGGCTGTCCACTGGAACGGAAGACCGACCGTGCCGACGATGTTCACGCGCTGGGCGGGCGTGGAGGCGCGGCCCCAGTCGAGGCTCGTATTGTATTGGTCGCTGGGAAGTCCGTTGGAGTTCGTCTTGTAATCGGTCCAGGTGTAATAACCGTTGAGCGAGATATGGCTGTTTACGCGGGTATTCACGCTCGTCGTCACCTGCAGCTCTTTATAGATGCCGGTATCTTCATAGAGGTAAATGTCGCCCTGCCCCGGGAACGGCAGCACGCCCGGCACCTTCGGGTTGGCGGGGTTAAAGGTTCCGGGCAGATATGCATTGATACTGCGCGTGCGCTGGTCATGCACGCCGCGCGAATCGGTCACGCTCAGCGCGAGGGAGGTCCGGCCGGGCAGCGAACGTTCCAGCGAAAACGCCGACTGCATCATGTAGGACGACCTCAGGTTGGGGTCGAGCTTATAGGCTGTCTGGTTTTGCACCGCAAGCAGATTCAGCGGTGGAATGCCGGATGCGGTGGCATAATACGCCAGCGCTTCATACACCGGCGTCAGATCGCCGCCGGAAGTGGATGAGATGTTGTAATTCTGCTGCCCGCCGATGCCGCTGTAACGGATCGTGTTCAGGTATTGATTGAGGGTGAAGCGGTCATAGAACATGCCCCAGCCCGCGCGCAACACGGTTTTGCTGGCCTTCCCGGCCTTCCCGCCCGGAGCCCAGGAAATCGCGATGCGAGGCGCGGGGTCGACTTTATCGGCGACATTGGTCTGGAATTCATAGCGAAGACCGCCGCTCAGCGTAAAGTTCGGAGCAATGCGCCAGTCATCCTGCACGAACAGGCCGGCATCGAACTGATTCGCCGCAAAGAGCGGCACACCGGCATTCAGGGTGTAACTGGTGGGACCGCAGCCCTGCTGGAGGATGGTCGACATCGGCACACCCTGCGAAAGCAGGATCTGGGTCTGCTGATAAACATCGAGCGATGTCGGATTCGGGATGCCCTTGAGGCAGCCCGCAAGCGCCGTGACGCTCGGCGTCGCGAACGTGTAGGTGCCGTTGAAATTCGAGATCGAACGGGTGCTCAGATCATTCTGGCGCGCGCGGCCACCGAACTTGACGGCGTGTTTGCCGGTGGTGATGGTGACCATGTCCTGATACTCGTAGCTGCGATTGCGGTTGAAGTTGTTGGCCGAGGAGCCGCCGGAAGTGAACGCGCTGTTGACGGAAATGGTGGGCCCCGTGAAGCCCGAAGCGAGCGTGTTCTGGCGCGAATCCTGCAGTTGGAACAGTAATTCATTCACGGCCTTTGTCCCGATCACCATGGTCTCGGTAGCCTGCACGGTCGTGATTTTGCTGATGTTCTGGCTGACCTGCGAGGGCAGGTTGAAATCGCCGACGCCGCCGACGCTCGAAGTCTGCGTCCGCGCATAGCGGAGCACCAGCGTGTTGTTGTTGTTGATCGCGTAATCGAGACGCGGATTCACCGACCAGTTCTGCGAGGGGACCGCGTATGTGGAGTTGTACGTAGTCTTGTTGAAGTTCGAATCGAGCACCTGCGCGTTGATCAGGTTGCTGCTGTCGAAGTTACGCTTGCTCAGATCGAGAAACCAGGAAAACTTCTTCGCCAGCGGGCCGCTCAGGTTGCCGGAAATCTGGCGATTGTTGTAATCCGGCGGCGCGCCGATGACGAATGGGTTCCGGCTGTCGAGAACCCGGTTGCCGTACGTGATGAACGCGCCGGCGTGGTAGCTGTCCGTGCCGGGCCGGGTCAGGATCTGGATGCGGCCGAAGCCGGGACGGTCAAACTCGGACGCGAACGGATTCGAATTGATGCGAATCTCGCGAATGCTGCTCTTCGGCGGCATCTGACCGCCGCTGAATCCATCGACAAAAATCTGCGCGCCGTTCGGACCGGCCGAGGGACCGGCCATCGCGGTGAGTTGCGACTGCAGATCATCAGGATCGTCCGGCAGGGCGTCCAGATCGTTCGTGGTCAGCACGAGCGCCGCAGCGTTGTTCGAAGGATCCGTGTTCACCGTGCCCACGCCGGATTCGCTGACGTCCACCTGCTGCGCCGCGGCGGCGATCTGCAGCGTCACATCGACCGTTGCCGCCTGTCCGCCGGTCACCGCTACGTTCGTCTGGGTAGTCGTCACGAATCCAGGCGCCGTAATGCGGACGGTGTACTGGCCTGGCGGGACCGCAACCGTATAGCGTCCCGTGTTATCGGTTTTCTCGTCGCGTGTCTGCCCGCCGCCGGTCACATGGATGGCGGCGTTGGGGATGACGGACGCCGAGGGGTCCGTGATTTGGCCGCGGATGGAGCCGAGCCCCTGCGCCATCGCCACCTCCGCGAAGGGCGGCGTCAGGACCGCAAACAGCAGGAGCGCGGCCATCCCTGTAGTAAGTTGTCTCTTCATTCTGGTAAGTACCGTCCCCTCGCTCACAGGTTTGAATTCGCAAATTGAGATAACTCAAACTAAAGCAAAAATAAGATGTACTGTCTGTAACAAGACGACAGGAAATCATGAGGGTTACTTGATACTACCGATGTAGATTTGTAAGGTTATGTAAGGAATTGGGGAGGGCAGCGACGGATGCTATCGCTGGCTCTTCTGAACCCAGAGCCGAAGCATGGAAGCGCAGTCGCGGGACTCAGGAATCGTGGATAGCTCCTCGATCGTCCAGCGCATTTTGCGGCCCCAATTGGGGTATTCGGCGGTGGTTCCGGGCAGATTCTGCTGGTGGAGCTCTTTGGTCAGGTCTTCCTGATTGATCAGCCACATAGAGCACGGTGTGGACGCCAGAAAACCGGAGATCGCGTAGTGCAGTTCGCCGGTCAGTTCGGGAATCCGGGAGGCGTCGCGCTCGTAGTTTTGGGGCATCAGGTCGGCGTCGAACAGGGCTTCGAGCAGCTTCTGCTTATCCTGCGTGCGATCTGCGTGCTGCGAGCGACGCAGTTCTTCGTCGATGGCACCGGCGCGGAAGCGCGCCTCGATGTCGTCGCCAATCCAGTATCCGGCCATGGTGGCGAGGTCGTGGGTCGAGGTGGAGGTCAGGGCGGAGGCCGGATATTCGGGCGGCATCCGAAACTTCTCGCCGTTCCGTTCGAAGAAAAGCAGTTTGTAGCTGAGAATGCCGAAACGGGCGAGCATCTCACGCGTTTCGTCCTCAACGGTACCGAGGTCTTCGCCAACGATCACCGCGCGGTTCCGCACGCTTTCGAGGGCCAGCACGCGGACGAGGTCCTCGGCGCGTTCGCGAACGTAAGCGCCATCCTTCGCGGTGTGACCTTCCGGGATCCAGTAGAGGCGGAACAGACGCATGACGTGATCGATGCGGAGGGCTCCGCCATGCCGCATGGATTTGCGGATGGATTCGGCGAACAGCCGGTAGCCGTCCGCGCGGTGCCGCGTGGAGTTGGGCGGGGGGAACGACCAGTCCTGCCCGTTGGGAGAAAAGCCATCAGGAGGCGACCCGACGCGGCATCCTGTGATGAAATAGGGCCGCCAGGCCCAGAGATCACAGCCGCAGCGATCGGTCGCCAGCGCGAGATCGTGATAGAGCCCGACGGACATTCCGGCGGCGAGGGCGTGGCGCTGGACCTCCGAAATCTGCCGGTCGATCAGCCATTGCAGCCAGCCGTGGAACAGAATGGAACGCGCGTTTTCCTTCGCGAAGACTGCGACCGCGGGGCTTGATGGATCGCGGTATTGTTCGGGCCATTGGGGCCAGATCCAGAGATCCGGATTCGCTTTGTGGAGGTAGCCGTCGAGCGCGCAGTACGTGGCGAAGATTCGCAGAAGGTCCCCCTCCTGCTCGATCCAGTCGAGGCATTCGCGGCCCGGCGAATGAGTTTCGAAAATACGCTCGAGCGCGGCGCGCTTCAGCGCAGCCACCTGTTCGTATTCGACGGTGGGCGCCTGGCGGAGGCGCTCGAGTTCGATCGGATCTTCCAACGCCTGGTAGCCTTCGATGCTTTCGACGTCGAGATACAGGAAGTTGCGATAGAAGATGCTGTTCGGCAGATAAGGGCTGATGTTGAACGGCCGCCGGTTGTGGAGAGCGTGCAGCGGATTGAGTGCGATGAAATGCACGCCCAGCGTGGGGACGGCCCAATCGATCAGATCGCGCAGATCGCGGAAATCGCCGCAGCCCCAGTTGCGATTGGAGCGGAGGCCCCACAGTGTGACTCCGAATCCGGCCATGCGTCCGGCGGGCTGCCAGGCGCGGTCCGGCGTGACGATCAGGGCGCGTGTTTTCCCGCCCTGCCGGATCTGGTGATAACCGAGCGGGAGTTGCGGCGCCTTTGCGCCCCGCCGGAGCGCGATCCGTTCGCCCTGTTCGGTGAGAATTTCGAGGTCGGCGCCGGCTTCAAACGGCGCCGATTCGCTGACGACGAGCGCGAAGGAATCCACATCTCCGCCGGCGCCGCCGGACGCCGCGATGGCATCCACGATCGCGCGGTTCGTGGCATCGGACGTTACGTGGGCAACGCCAAAGTTATCCCAGAATTGTTGCTGGATTCCAAGCCGCTCCGCTGCGGCGCGAAGGGCTTCATCGAGTGGCACTCAGGCCCATTTTAGCGTGGGGTCAGCGGGCTACTCGCCCATGACTTTCACGATCACGCGCTTCGAGCGCTGCCCGTCGAATTCCGCGTAGTAAACCTGCTGCCAGGGGCCGAAATCCAGCCTTCCGCTGGTCACCGGCACGATCACTTCGTGGTGGATGATGAGGCTCTTCAGATGGGAATCGCCGTTATCCTCGCCGGTGCGGTGGTGTTTGTAGTCTTCACGGAACGGCGCGAGGCCTTCGAGCCACGCATCGATGTCCTGGATCAGCCCGTCTTCGGCGTCATTCACGTAAACACCCGCGGTGATGTGCATGGCGGACACCAGGATCATTCCATCTTTGATTCCGCTCTTGCGGAGGGCGGATTCGACCTGCTGGGTGATGTTGATGTACTCGCGATGCTTTTTGGTGTTGAAGGTCAGGTACTCGGTATGGAACTTCATACCGGCGATTTTCTCAGAACCACCGGAACTCCGCCTTTCGGACGCAGCGTGATCATCGGCTCGAAGCGCAGAGGCTTCGAAGAACCCGGCTCCATTGTGAACCGCCGCCCGATTGTCTCGAGAATGATCTGGCCTTCTGTCAGCGCGAAATGATTGCCGATGCAGATGCGGCGGCCTCCGCCGAACGGGATATACGCGTACTTCGGAATCTGCGCTTCGCGCTCCGGGAGAAAACGGTCAGGATCGAAACGCAGCGGGTCCTCGAAGAAACGGCTGTCGCGGTGCAGCAGCCACTGCGCGATGATGATCGTCTCGCCCTCGCGTATGGGAAAACCGCCGATCTCCGTGTCGCGCGCCGCGGTGCGCGCGAGGCCCCATGCCGGGGGATATAAACGCATCGATTCCTTCATGACCTGAAGCGCGAACGGCGCGCCTTCTTTCCGCAGGCGTGCAAAGTATTGCGGATGCCGCGCCAGCAGATGCCAGGCGTAGCCGGTCGCAAGCGCGGTCGTTTCGTGACCAGCCAGGAAGAGTGTCATCGCTTCATCGCGGACGGCCTTGTCATCGAGCGCCGAGCCCGTTTCTTCATCGCGCGCAAGCAGCAGCATGGAAAGCAGATCGCCGCGATCTTCCACGTTCGCGCGGCGGGCGTGAATGATGCCGTAGATCCGCTCGTCCAGCCTTGCGAGCGCCGCCAGCGCCTTACCCTGCGGCAGCGGGAAAGGATAGCGCATCCTCCGCATCGCATAGGTTTGGGCGATTGTGATGTCGCGGCCGATGGCGTCCGCCTCGCCGGGCACATCCACATCGAACAGCGTGCGGCAGACGATGCCCAGTGTAAGGTGCATCATGGCGTCCACGATGTCGAGCCGCTGGCCGTCGCGCCACGCGGATGCCATGCGTTCCGTATGCTCGCGCATGACATCGGCGTAATGCCCCATGCGCTGATGCGCGAGCGCCGGAGCCACCAGCCGCCGCCGCTGCCGGTGGAGTTCGCCTTCGCTCGTCAGCAGCCCATCGCCAAAAACGGGCCGCGCGATCACCCGGAGCACCCAGCCCTTGATGAAATCGTCGGCCCGTTCGATCAGGACTTCCGGCACCAGTTCCGGCGCATTCACCAGCACCATCTGAAAGCGCCCGAAATCCACCCGGCCGATGCGCGGAATCTCCGCTCCCAGCCGTTCCATCATGCGAAGGCGCTGCCCGAGAATGACCTGCAGAACGCGAATGACGTCCACGAGGCCAGAGTAGCGCCTCCCCACGCTACTTCAGAAGTTCGGTCATGAAGTCCATCGCGTCCTTGTTTTTCGACATGCCGCTCAGACGCTGGACGATGTAACCCTTCATGGAGGGATCGGTTTCTTTTCGCGCCAGTTCGATCAGAGTCTTCGCGTCGCCGCGCCCCAGCAATGCGTTGACGATGCTGTGCCGCGCGTTTGTATCAGTTTCGGAAGTGTAGAGGCCGGCGATGGTTGCCGCGGGCGTGTTGTCCGAATTCACCAGCGTGCGGATCGCACGGTTGCGGAGATCCGGATCCTTTTCGCTCCGGATGATGGTCATCAGCGCATCTGTTGAGCCTGCATTCCCCAGCGATCGTATGATCTCCGCCTTCACATCCGTATTCGACGCGGAGGGATAGAGAGCCGCGATCTGCTGCTGGTTCTCCCTGGAGTCCGAGCGGCCGATATAGCGGATCGCCCGAGCCTGCAGGTCGGGATCAGCGCCGGATTTGGCATAGTCGGTGACGACCTGCTGGGCGCGGGCGGATTTGCTCTGCGTGAGAGCAGAAAGCGCGCGATCCTTCAGGGCGGATGAACCGCTGCCCTTCAGGATGCCTTCGGCCAGCGGCACGCCGCGGTCGGGGTCGGCGTTCATGATAGCGTTCAGAGCCGTCACTTTGACGGATTCATCCTCGGTGAGCTGCCCTGCCTGGCCACGGAAGATCATTGGAGCCGGTTTGGGCTGCGGTTGGGCGAAAACAGGCGCGGCCAGAAGGGCAGCCAGGAGCGCGCAGGAGCGCATCATCATAAATTTGTTCCTCGTTAATCGAAATTCCCGCGGGCGTTCTGGGCCGGGCGGATGCCGAAGCGGCACATCAGCATAGACTGCCTGGCGACCGCCCTGTTAGCTTTTTCGCAGTACCTGCGGCTGTTGACACGCCGCGGTACAGCCGTCAGACTTTAATATGTGACTCGTTTTGCCACCGCCGCGGTCTGGCTCTGCCTGGTGAGCCCGTTGCTGCTTTCGGCTCAGCAGGATGGCACGCCGCAAGCGCCGGTACCCGGTAACCTTCAGACGCCCGGCACGGATCAACCGGCAACTCCCCCTGCGAAGACCAATCCCAAAACCGGGCTGCCCTACACAGCGGCCGAACTGCAGGAGATGGAGATCGATAAGTACGATCCCATGAAGCGCGATGTGGACCCTGCCGCGGATCCCACCGCCGATCCCAACCGTCTGACCGACCGCCAGAATCCGGCGGCGCTTCCCAACCAGAAGAAGCCCGACCCGCTGCCCGGTTCCGTCGCCGCCATGGACCAGCAGCAGGCGGCCCAGCAGCGGCAAGCAAACGGGACGTCGGTCGATCCCGATGCAGACAGCGCGGCCGCCAATGGCGCGGAATACACCGGCCCCGCCGTACTGAGCCGCAGTTACACCCTCGCCCGCCCCATGATCCCGCGTCAGATTCAGTGGACGGGCAATCTCAGCCTGAACTACGGGAGGATTGACGGCCAGGCCCCCAGCGCGCTCAACGGCGTCACCGATTACCAATCACTTTCCACGCAGGGTGTATCGTATGGCTGGTCATTCGGCGGCCGTCACATCTGGCAAAGGGACGAGCTGGGAGTGGATTACAGCGGTTCGTATTCCCATTACAGCCAGGGCGGGCTGAACGGCGGCAATAACAGCCTGAATCTCGATTACGCCCACGTGTTCTCGCGGCGGATTTCGTTCCAGTTTGTTGAGTCTCTGCAGGATCTTTCCCAGAACTACTCTCTCGAAAACCCGACGCTCGCGCCGGGCAATTCGATCGCGAACATCAATCTGGCGACCAGCCCGAACATCCAGCTTCTCAACAGCCAGATCATGCAGTCTTCCTCCGGGCTCAGCATGACATTCCGTCAGACGGCCCGGCTTTCCTACAACGTCTCGACCTCATACTTCATCATCGGCCGCACCGAAGGCGTGGGAATGAACGGCACGCAGTACAGCGGGGATTTCAACTACCGCTGGACACCCAAGACCACCGTTGGAGCGTACTATTCCTTCACGGATTACATGTTTGCGCACAACATCTCGACTTCCACCTCGCACACCTTCGGCGTGATTTATTCGTATGCATTCAGCCGCAGGACGCAACTGCAGACACGCTTCGGCATCACGCGCATTGAAACCCTGGCCTACTCGGCCGTACCGCTGCCGCCACCGCTGGCCCAGATTCTCGGACAGGGTTCCGTCATCATCAATACGTACTCGCTCCTGAAAAGCTCCGACATCTCCGTCCAGCTGGTTCACGATTTCCGCCGCTCGCGCACCGCATCCATTGCTTACGCGCACGGAGAGTCACCTGGCAATGGAATACAACTCACATCGATTCAGCAAACCCTCAGTGCCGGATTCTCTACCAGCTTTTTCCGCCGTCGGCTCCCGGTCAGCGTTGGCGGCATTTATTCGACCCTCATTCCCACATCCGCCGCAAACATCGTTTCCGTAGGCAACCTCGGCTACTATAAGAGCGAAACCCTCTACGTGTCGTTCTCGCGCTCACTCGGCGAGGGCTTCAGCGCGGGGACGCAGTTTAACTATTTGCGCTATTGGGTCGGCAATACACCTCTCTCCGAGCGCAGTGTCCAGATCGGGGCGAGCATCACCTGGACCCCGCCGGAAGGCCTTCTCCGCAAACTGTAAGAAAACAACCTTTTCGGGCCGGCTCCCTCATTCCCTGCTAGAATCCTTAGATACGCACTCAGGCGCGGCCAACGCGCTCCGCCGGACCGCGTGATGCTCCGCGATGGATTTCGATCAGATCCATACATTTCTCGAAATTGTCCGGCTGAAGAGCTTCTCGAAGGCCGCGCAGACGTGTTACCGGACCCAGCCGGCCATCAGCGCCCAGATCCGGCAACTGGAACACGAGCTCAAATGCGAGCTCTTCGAGCGCTTCGGCAGCCGCATTTCGCTCACTACCGCCGGCAAGCTTTTCGCGCACTACGCGGAGCAGATGATGGATGTGCGGCGCCAGGCCCAGAACGCGCTGAATGAGCTCGAATCCTCGCCGCGCGGCGAACTGGTGATTGCGGCCAACGAAGCGACCTGTATCTACGTTCTTCCGGGCGTGTTCGCGGAGTACAAGGTGCAATTCCCCGGCGTCCAGCTGCAGGTCAACCGCTCGTACGGCTCGCGGGTGGTGGAAGCCGTGATGGAGAACGTCGCCGATTTCGGGCTGACGCAACTCCCCGTCGCGGAGAAGCGCGTACAGGTTGTCGATATCTACAAGGACGAAGTGCTGTGCGTTGTCCCGGCGGGTCATCCGCTCGGCAATATGGAGCAGATTTCGCCCGAGGACGTGGTTCCCTATCCGCTGCTGCTGCCGCAATCCGGCATGACGCGGACCCGCCTCAACGCCTGGTTCGAAAAGGTGGAAGACGACATTCAGGTTTCGATGGAACTCGATTCCACCGAAACGATGAAGCGGTTCGTAATCGCGGGGCTGGGGATCAGCTTCCTTTCGGGAGCCACGCTCGAAGAGGAAGTCAAAGCCGGAATTCTTCGCGCCATCCCGGTTGCGCCGGAACCGATGGTTCGGAAGCTGGGTCTAATCTATCGTAAGGACAAGGCGCTTTCCAAAGCCGCCCTCGGTTTCATCCAGGTGACGCTCGCGCACTTTGTCACGCACCACCACGGCCTGACGGGCCAGACCCCGCCGCGCTCCAAAGCGGCGGATTAGGATTGAATTGGATGATCTGTCCTCAGTGCCAGTTCGAGTTCGACGAAGCCGCCACGCATTGCCCGGAATGCGGCGTGCGCGTTCTGCGCAAGGTCTCGGGAATTGTGAAGACTTCGGCTGTGATGATCGCCGCCGGCGACGGGCAGAGTTTCTACCGCTCGGTGCAGGAAGTCCCGGAAGCGCTGCGCCGCACGCTCATTGAAACCACCAACAGCGAAAACTCGGGGATGATCGTGATCGCGGATCGCGCCGGCCGCGAGCAATGGACCGAAATCGTCGCCCAGCGCGAAGCGCAACAGCAGCAGGTGCAGAACACACCCGTCGCCATCGCGCCGCCTTCCATTGAGCCGCCGCCCGCGTCATCGGGCTTCGCCGGCCTTTCGTGGACCGCATGGGCCGGCATCCTGCTGTTTCTGGCCGCGGCCGCACTGATTGCCTCGGTGTTCCGGGTTTCACACTTTTAGCTATGGCGAAACGCGTTGTGGTGTTTGGAGCCTTCGGCCAGTTAGGCGTGGAACTCTGCGCCGAGCTCGCACGGCGAGGCTACGAGGTGCGGAGTTTCGAACGGAAGAAGCTCGATATTTCGAACCGCGAACTGGTGGAGCAAACGCTCGCCGAGTGCGATCCGTGGGCCGTTTTCAACGCCGCAGCCTACAACCAGGTGGATCTCGCGGAGCGGGAGCCCGCCGCTGCCTACCAGGCCAACGCGCTCGCCGTCTGCAATATCGCGCTTGCGTGCCGGCAGAATGACACGCGGCTGGTGCATTTTTCGACGGACTACGTTTTCGATGGGATGCTCGGCCGGCCCTACGTCGAAACCGATCCCGTGCATCCACTGGGCGCATATGCGGTATCGAAGCTTGCGGGCGAGCTTTACGCCCAGGCCTATCTCGACCGGCCGCTGATTATTCGAACCTCCGGAGTGTTCGGGCCAGCGGGCCGCGGGACGGCGCGGGGCAATTTTCCTGAGCTCATGCTGCGTCTGGCCCGGGAGGGTAAACCGCTGCGCATTGTGGAGGACCACGTGGCGTCGCCCACGTTTGCGCCGCTTCTCGCCAGCCGGTCGATCGACATGCTGGAACGCGATCTCGACGGCGTTTTCCACTGCGGCGGCGGCGAGGCGATCTCCTGGTTCGACTACGCGCGGCTGATCTTCGCGAAAGCCGGCGTTCAGGCGGACCTGACGCCGACCAACGAACGCGAGTATCGCACCGCGGCGAGGCGTCCGAAATTTTCCGCGCTGGCGAATGCGCGTATGGCGGAGTGCGGGATTGCCGCGATGCCGCCGCTCGCCGAAGCCGTGGAATCTTATCTCGCAGCGCGCGGCAGCTAAAGCAGGTTCCGCAGCAGGAACAGCAGATTGGCGGGGCGCTCCGCCAGCCTCCGCATGAAGTACGGAAACCAGGCTTCGCCGAAAGGCACGTAAACGCGAATCGGGTAGCCATCCTCGTGAAGCCGCTTCTGCAGGTCGCGGCGGATTCCGTAGAGCATCTGGAACTCAAAGCTGTCGCGCGGCACCTGATTATTTGCCGCAAAACGCTCGATGCGATCGATGATGCGCTCGTCGTGCGTCGCGATCGCGGGATAGCGGCCGGCCGCCAGCAGATGGTGCGCGAGACCGACGTAGTGGCGGTCCACATCCGCCTTTGCCGGAAACGCAATTTCCGGCGGTTCCAGATAGGCGCCTTTGACCAGACGCACGCGGACGCCCTCGTGAATCAGCGTGTTGACGTCCCGCGCGCTGCGATACAGGCAGGCCTGCAGAACAGTTCCGCACGCCGGATGCCGGCGGTGAACCCGCGTCACCAGATCGAGCGTGCGCTGCGTATACGCGCTGCCCTCCATATCCACGCGGACGAATCCGCCCAGCTTCTCCGCCATTTCGACGAGCGCCGTCACGTTCGTCTCGCACGCCTCTTCCGAAAAATCGATTCCGAACTGCGTGAGCTTAATCGAGACGTTCGGTTCGAGGCCGGCCTCGTGAAGCGCCTGGATCGCCCCCACAAAAACATCGCGGCAGGCAGCGGCCTCTTCCGCGGACTTCACGTTTTCACCCAGATAATCGAGCGTGGCGTTGATGCCCCCGGCGCGCAACCGGACGCAAACGGAGAGTGCATCTTCGAGCGTGCGGCCGGCAATGAAGCGCGAGGAGAGGCGCCGCGCCACCGGCGAAGTCTCCGCCCACGTCCTCAGCTTTTTGTTCGCAGCGAGCGCGAGTAAGGCCGCACGGAGGGGCATCAGACCAAAGCCACCGAATTGAAGACCACGAGGCGCGACACTTCGCGGAATCCGAGCTTGCGATAGAGCCGCTCGCCCTGCGACGTCGATTGCAGGATCACGCGCTCGAGACCGGATTCCCGAACAGCTTCGCCGATCGCGTGGCGCGTAATGGCCTCGCCAAAACCCTTCTTTTGCTCAACCGGAATTGAAGCGACGTTGTAAAGCCCGATTGCGTCGTCCGAGGCCACTGTCGCCGCCGTGGCCACGGCGCGCCCGCCGTGATAGCCGACCCAGCAGCGGAATGCGCGGGACGGAATCGTATCGTCAAACACCTCCTGAAACCACGCCGGGGGAACGTGAAAGCAGAGCGAACCGATGGCGCGGAAATCATTCATGGTCCGGGGATTATCGACGCGTACGATCTCGAGCGGCGGCGATGGCCGCGAGCGTCGCGGAAAGCGCGGCGTATCGCGCAGCGAATCGGCCACCATGCCCGGCATCTCCGCCACGGCGCGCATCCCGAATCTTTCGAAAGTATCCACCAGTTCCCGGCGCACGGGACGCGGCAGCCATTCATCGCAGACCCAGAAGGACCAGGGCAGATTGCGCGCGTCGAAAACCTCCCGCGCCGTATGGAGCCGGCGCCCGAAATCTTCGCGTCCTGAGACTTCCCGGCTGAGGAACGCCGCGTTAAACATCTGAAAGGCCACGCCTGCGGAAGCGATAGTGACGCCATCGAGCTCCACAATGTCCGCTCTGGGGCGCCCGTGAGCGAGAACCCGAAAGGACTGCCGCAGATTCGCTTCCATTGCCTGAAACCCAGTCAGCACATGCGCTCGTATATGATGCAAGACTATGGCACCCGGTGCAGCCGACGCAACCTCGTCCCAGGGAAGACCGGGACGACAGACTTCCAGTGTCCCACCGAGCAACGTGAGACACGGCGTGGTCGGCTTCGCCGTCGCCCTGTCGATGATCACGTACATCGACCGGGTTGCGCTTTCGAATGCCCGTAAACAGGTGGCAACGTCGCTCCATCTGAGCGACGCCGAAATGGGCCTGGTCTTCACAGCCTTCGCTGTGGCCTACGCGCTCTTCGAGATTCCCAGCGGTTTCATGGGAGACCGGCTCGGACCCCGCCGCGTGCTGCTGCGCATCACGATCTGGTGGTCCATCTTCACGGCCGTCACCGGCCGCGCGTGGAATTTCCTTTCCCTCTGGATTTCGCAATTTCTCTTCGGAGCGGGCGAGGCGGGCTGCTATCCCAACATCGCCCGCGCTTTCACCGTCTGGCTGCCCCAGAGCGAGCGCGTGCGCGCGCAGGGCATCATCTGGATGAGTTCCCGCTGGGGCGGCGCCTTCACACCTCTGCTGGTCGCACTGCTGTTCCAGTACATGGATTGGCGCCTGGCGTTCACCGTTTTCGGTTTTCTCGGTATCCTCTGGACTCTCGCTTTCGCAGCCTGGTATAAGGACAATCCGCGGGATAAGAAAGGCGTCAACGCCGGCGAACTCGAGTTGCTGAGCCGGAATCCAAAGCCGGCGCCGCACGGCTTCCCGTGGCGCGATCTGCTCGCTTCCAAAACCGTGGTGCTGCTCTGCGTCCAGTATTTTGCCGTTAGCTTCACGTGGTACTTCCTGATCACCTGGGCGCCGACCTTCGTTGACGAGCGGTTCCACCTCGACGTTACCCAAAGCACAATTCTCAAAACGCTGCCGCTGCTAGCGGGCGGTTTTGGCTCCATTACCTGCGGCATGATGGCAAAACCACTCGCGCGCTGGACGGGCAGCGTGATCAACGCCCGCCGCATCGCCGCCTGCACCGGTTTCGCCGGCGCTTCAGCATGCCTGGTGCTGGCGACCCTGTTGCATCAGCCTTTTCTTGTGGTGGGCGCAATCGCGATGTCGAGTTTCTGCAATGATCTGGTCATGCCGGCGGCCTGGGGCGCAGTGATGGATATTTCGGGGAGCTACTCCGGAACCGTTGCCGGTTCCATGAACATGGTCGGCAACCTGGGTGGTGCGCTCTACGGCACTGTTTCCGGTCTCGTCCTGCAATATTC